>JAVYMA010000007.1 GCA_038740345.1 Methanomassiliicoccales archaeon | reverse complement strand
CTGGTATTGATAAATAAATCTACAGGATAAGTCTCGTAATGATTTATTATTAAATCATTAGGCACAGATCCCTTTATATCAAAAATTACATTATTGTTTAATTTTTCTAATGCATAATTATATATTTCATTATAAAAATGACCGCCACCAAAATGTGTCCACTCTATTTTTACATTTGGTTGCAACCTACTGAGTCGATGAATGCCATCTATTAACAGATTTAATCTTTTAATGGGATGTAAATAGCTGCAGGAAACTATTCGAATTACACCGTCTGTAGATTTTTTTGCAAGTTTATTAGATCGAGGAACCCCTAAACGAGCTACTTTTATTTTTTCAGGATTACTTATTTTATAATTCGAAATTAAATGTTTTTTTCCGGCTTCAGAAATCGTAAAAATATTATCTATAATATCAATAGATAATTTTCGAAAAGGAATATAATTTTTAAAATGTCGATCACAAAATAGATCTCCACCATGTGCCCTTGTGACAACAGTAACATAATTATTTCTAATTTTAAATAAAATAAGACCTAATGTTTGTTTGCTAAACCAATATGTGTAAAATATTGTTTTTTTTAAATTCAAATCCCTTTTTCGAATTAAATCCGGAAGCCATTTCTCAACAATCGAAGCAGAAGCTACATAATCTACCATTTTATATAAAATATTAATATCAATGATGGAAATATTATTAATTAACTCTTTATAAAAATATTTATTTATTATTGCAATTAAAAAATATTTTAGATACTTTATATATTTATTATTATTTAATATGCGTGCTAAGGATAATTCTACCTCGCAATCTATTGGAGGTTCAAAATAAGGTCCTCCGATTGAAGAGGGTATTAAAACAATTCTAGAAAATTGCTTTTTTAACTCTTTCAGTTCAGGTTCAATAAACGTATTTTCCAGCATCTGACCATAAGGATACGAGCCCGTGAATATGATTAATGATTTCATTTTTTCGCAGTTTTATAAGTGAGCAATTAAAAATAATTTACTAATTTACTTTTATTAATAAATATTATATATTATAAATAATTATTTTTATATTATTCAAAATAATAAAAATATAAATAATGTATTAATAAACAATATTTATTAATTGAGTCTACTTTATATATTTTTTATTATTATATAAAACTAATATTATAATTAATTTATTGTATAATTATTTATTTAATTATTTTGATAATGGATAATTATTATATACTTTTACACCAATACTCATCTCGTCCGACAGATGTCGGACTTATAGGATGGGATGCCGAAACAAGCTCTTAGATTTAAGAGCTTATAAGCTTGCCCCCTCCTACAGGGAGGCTGCGCATGTATCTAAAACAGCTTGAGCTGGAGAATTTCAAGTCCTTTGGAAAGAAGATGATAATACCTTTTCTAGAAGGATTCAGCGCTGTCACCGGTCCTAATGGCTCGGGCAAAAGCAACATTTCCGACGCTATACTTTTTGTTCTCGGTCCTAAGAGTTCCAAAGCTCTCCGTGCATCAAAGCTGACAGACCTAATTTTCAATGGTGGACCAAGCAAGCAACCCGCTGACTATTGCCGCGTATCATTGGTATTCGATAATCATGATCGTGCCATGCCCGTTGATTCAGACATAGTTAGATTGACACGGTATGTGAAGCTCTCCGAGAGTAATGATGGCTATAACTCTTATTTCTATGTCAATGATAGAAAATCATCCCTTAGTGAATTCGATTTTCTTCTTCAAAATGCAAGAATATCCGCAGACGGTTATAATTTAGTACAACAAGGAGATGTTACACGAATCGTTACCATGTCTCCTATAGACAGAAGGCGTATACTTGACGATATATCAGGCATCACCAAATATGATGAGGAGATTAACAGGGCAGAATCTGAGCGAAAAGTCGCAGAGGAGAATATCGAGCGCATCGGGATTATTTTAGAGGAGTTATCAAAGCAGATAAAGCAACTCGAAGCCGAGAGGGCTGCAGCGCTAAAATACGTCGAAACCAGAAACAAGCTCAATATGGCCAAAGTGCAAATGGCCCATAAGCGCAAGGAATCTGCTCTTATTGAGATCGACTCGATTAAGAGGCAACTAGCCGATTATGAAAGGGAGATAGAAGCGCTCAAGGCAAAAAAGGTTGAATATTCCACTAAAATCGCTGAATTCGAGGCTAAGACATCTCAAATAGAAAATGAGATAGAGCGTCGCGGGGGAGCCGAGCTCAAGGATCTGAAGGAAAAGATGGACTCTACTAAGATAGAGATGGCAAGAGTAGAGGAGAAAATCTTGAGAGGACAATCTGATTTGAAAGACTCTCAAGAGTCATTGGATTCGCTCAGAAAAGACAAAGTTTCAATTGAGAAGCAGGCGAACGATATCAGTTCTCAACTCCAAAAAATGGAATCCGAATATCTCAATATTCTTACCACACTAGACAAGAAGAGAATTGAATTGAAGGAGTCTCATGAAAAAATATCTCATAATGATGGCGAGCTAGGTGAGCTCAACAGACAAATCGCCTCTTTGGACGAGAAAATCAAAGTTTTGGAGGAAAAACGGAGCGCCTTATTGATAGAAAAGGATCGGTTGCAGGACAAAGTTGAGCGCCTAAACTCTGAAATTTTAAATCTCGAGGAGGGGAAAAAGAACCTTGAGTTCGAGATCTCCGACGCAGACTTCAACATAAAAGCTCTAAAATCGGCAGATAAGGATGCGACCGATGGATTGAAAGCGCTGCAAGAGGAACTGTTCCAAAAGAAGAATTTGGAAGTTAAACTCAGTCGGCAGGCTGAAGATTTAGAGCAGGCCATAAGACGGCTCACACGTGAATACACTCAGCTCAAGGTGGAGGCGGAGGCAGCTGAATCCGTAGCTAAAGGCTACAATCGTGCTGTCCGCTCCCTGTTGGAGGCCAGGGATCGCCGAGAGATAAAAGGCATCCATGGGACCATAGCAGAATTGGCGGAAGTGGATCCGAAATATGAGATTGCCCTGAATGTGGCCGCAGGCAGCAGGATGCAATCGATCGTGGTGGACGACGATGAGGTAGCGGCGACAGCGATTCAATATCTTAAGAAGAACGGGCTAGGGAGAGCGACCTTCCTTCCCCTGAATAAGATGCTCGACGGTAAGCCTCGCGGGAAGGCGATAATGGCGGAAAAGGAGTCAGAGGGCTTCGCCATCGACTTGGTCCGCTTCGAGGAGAAATATCGCGCTGCATTCTGGTATGTCTTCGGTGATACAGTGGTGGTAGATACGCTCGATAAGGCCCGTCGGCTGATGGGAGGAGTCAGGCTGGTAACCTTGGGAGGAGATTTAATAGAAGCCTCAGGAGCTATGGTGGGAGGAGCCGTCGAATCTACTCAGCTGAAGTTCGGATCTGCCAAGGGTAAACTAGAGGAGCTAGGTGAAGAGTTACGAAAAACCACGGAGCATGCCGAACGTGTCCAGGAGGAGCTGCGTAAGGTTCGAGCGGACCTTTTAGCCGTGGAATCTGCCCTTCGCGAGATGAACACTTCAGGCTCGGTGAATGAGGTCAAGATCTCTGCCATGGAGCAGCGCCGAAAGGAAGTGGCCACCCGTCTTAAGCAGCTTGAAGAGGAATTGAGTAGATGCCGATGCGAGCTTGCTCAGGCGATCAAGGCCAGGACCGAAAATGATTCAATGCTAAACGCATTGACATCCGAGCTCGAAAAGTGCAAGCATGATAAAGATAAAGCGAATAAGCGCATAATCGAGCTCGCTCCTAAGGAATTATCTAAGAGAATCAACGAGCTCCAGGGAGAGGTCGCGGAACTGACAGCAAAAGCAGCTGAAGCCAAGGCCGCTAAGGAGACCAAGGCTGCGGAATTGAGGTTGCTCAGGGAGCAAATCAAGTCTTTAAATGAGGAGGAAACGCAGATCGAGGAAAAATTATCACTCCTCCGGTCAGAGCTACGTCAAGCCGAAGAAAAAAGGATAAAATTGACGGTAGAGCTCAATGGCCTGCGAAAGCTGGAGGAATCCTTTGGGAAAGAAATGAAAAATCTTCGAGATCAACGGGATGAGCTTTTCCGTCTCAAGACTCAAATGGAAAGCGAGCGGGATCGATTACAGAATAAGATAGAAACTTCAGCCGACATCAGCCTGGGGATGGTTACTAAGCAGAAAGTGGCCGAAGACCGTTTGAAGGAGATAGAGGCTGAGATAGCCACTTATGATCTCAAGCCCCAAATGCCGCTTCCAACTTTGGAGCAATTGAAAGAAACCGTGACCTCTTGCGAGCGCATGTTGAACAGCATGGGCGCCGTCAACATGAGGGCCATAGAGGACTACGAAACTAAGCGTACTCGCCATGAGGAGCTGAAAACCGAAAGCGAACGTCTCGAGGCCCAGCGCAAGGACCTCCTCAAGCTCATGAGAGAACTCAATGAGAGGAAGAAAGAGGCCCTCTTGAAGGTATTCGAGGCCATAAACGAAAATTTCAAGACCACTTACGCCGAGCTCTCCGGCGGGGGCGAGGCAGAGCTCATCCTAGAGAACCCAGAGCAGCCATTCGAGGGAGGGCTGATAATGAAGGTCCGTCCTCGCAATGGCAAAGTCCTGCGCCTCGAGGCCTTGAGCGGAGGGGAGAAATCCCTGGCCGCTCTGGCATTCATCTTCGCCCTGCAACAGCATCAGCCGTCGCCTTTCTATCTCTTGGATGAGGTCGATATGTTCCTCGATGCTGTCAACGCGGATATGGTGGCTCAGCGCGTGCAGAAGTCCTCCCGCACGGCACAGTTTGTTGTCATTTCTCTGCGCAAAGTGACCTTGAGCAAGGCAGATCACATAATCGGAGTGACCAAAGGTGAATCGGGCATAACTAACGTGATAATGAGGCCCAATATCGGCGACATCAAGGACATCCAGGAAGAGCTGGGCATCCCCGAGGAGAAGGCGGAGGGAAGCGCATGAGCCGGGGCTTAGAAGGAGTCCTTGAGCACCTCATGTTCCATAAGTCCTTGATCTCTGAGAAGGACGAGGCTAAACTGGATCGCTATTTGGCCATAGCTAGAGAGTATCAGTCAGGTCAGGACGTATTAGCTAAAGATCCTTTGGATCATTCCCTCAAGCTCGTCTTCGAGCTCGTTCTAAACAACAATTTCGACCCTTGGGACGTGGATCTCGTCTCTTTCACTGACCTTTATCTCCAACGCATGCGCGACTCGGAAATCAATTTTATCGTGGCGGGAAAGCTCGTGTTCATGGCATGGAGCATATTGAAAATGCAGAGCGAAGAGGTGCTGGCTGCCAATGAGGAAAAATCTGACATCTTCTGCTCGGAATGGGATTTCGATACTTTAGAAGAATGTTTCTCTTGCGATGGTTCGGACCGTATTCTGGAGGATGTCCCAGAGAGCATCGATCTCTGCGAAGCAGTCAGGCATCAGCAGCAGAGGCCTGTGAGCCTAGTGGAGTTGCTCGATGCCTTCGAAGCCGCTCGACAGGAAGCAGAGTGGCGAGAGCAGAGGGCCCGCATGCGCGAGGCGATGAGGGCAGCTGAGCAGAAATTCGATCCTAAGAGCCATGCGGAGGATTTAGAAAGGGATGTGGAAGAGGTATGGAAGCGCATTTTGAAATGTGGTGCTGGCCCCGTCGCTCTGGAGGATCTTTTTATCGGAGGAAAGGAGGACAGGATAACGGTATTCGTCTCGCTTCTCTTCTTAGCCAGGAATGGGAAGATCGCAATATGGCAGGACGATCTGCCATACGGCCAAATTTTCCTGGAGATCAAACTGCCATGGGACATAGGCACGCTTGAGGACGCGAAAGAGACAGAGAAGGCACAGCATCCCAATGCGGTGATGTGAATTGGACTTGGATCCAGTGAAAGCTGTAGAAGCAGTACTCTTTGCCTCTTCCAAGCCTCTGCGCATGGCAGAGATTCAGGCGGCAACACAGCTATCCGAAAATGTCATACGTAGAGCGCTATCGAAGCTAATGCGTGAATACTGCGAAAGAGACTCCGCCATCGAGGTAGTGAAGATAGGCATCCGCTATTCGATGCAGCTGCGTAAGGACTATTCTTCCCTGGGGAAGCAATTCGCAGAGGTGGAGATTCCCAAGGAGGTCTTAAAGACCGCAGCCTACATAGCCTATAATCAACCGCTAAAGCAGAGCGAGCTTGCGGATACACTCGGCGCAGAAGTCTATGAGCACGTGCGGGTACTGCGCTCAGCAGGCCTGATAAGCGCCAAGAAGACCGGACAGACTCTCCTTCTCACCACAAGCAAAAAATTCCCCGAATATTTTGGAATCCCCTCCTCCAAGAAAGAGGACATAAAAAGATGGATGGAATCGCAAGCTGCGACACGCTAATCGTCTTTGCCTTTGATTTCCGATTTGAGATATCTGGCCATTTCAATGGGGTTCAGTACTTCGAGGAAATATCTTACATCCTCCTTCTTTAGATCCCCTATCAGGTATAGAGTAGTATAGAAGCCTGCGGAAGATATGGCCCACAAGGCAATGACATCGTACCACCGGGCAGGTTGATAGACTATGCCAAATAGATAAAGGAGGGAGATAGCCACCACGGCCGCTGGAATATTCCACAAGATGCGACGATTGAATCCCAGGCGCAAATTTCTCCATATCATAATTCGGTAGATAATCACACCGATAAAAGTGGTTACGAGAAGCGCCAGCGCCGCTCCTTTGGCTCTCAGGCCGAGCATGGGGAAGCCCAAGAAGGAGGTAGGGACGAAGATGATTAAACCTGTAGCTAGGAGAGCGAGCTGGATGAAAGAGATCCAAACGAATTCCTTGGCGCGATTCGATGCAATCACATGAGTGGAGTAGACCCCTACCATGGCCAATGCCACGACATTAAGAGAAAGTATCTGCATAACCGCAGCCGAACCTGCATATTTTTCGCTTAGCAGCACGACAGCGATTACGGAGGGAAATACAAGAAAAACGCAGACGATTGGAGTTAATACATACAGAAGGTATCTCTCCCCTCTCTCTATAATCTCTCGAGTACCACTACTGTCACCGTCGCTATGCATCCTAGAGAAAGTTGGGAAAAGGAGAGTGCTGAGGGCGCTGCCAAAGACGAAGAGCATGTTCATGATTGCCTGCGCCGCCGAATAAATCGCCACTTCCGTCGAGCTCCAGAAAAAGCCGATAGAGACACGGTCGATGTTCCCGTAGACGACTCCAATCACCACTGCCACGGCCAGCGGAGCGGCGAATTCCGCGTAAGAGCGGACCAGATTGGGTTTTTTCAAGGCGATGCCTTGGCGCCAAAGAAGGAACACGCTTACCAGCAGAACTGTCATCCCGCCCATCATGTAGCACATGGCAAGCACTAGAGTATCCCTCGTTGGGATTGCCAAAATTACGATTAGAGGCACCCTCACGGCCATCTCCATTATCAATGTTATCTGTGTTTTGGCCGTCTGCTGAAAGGCATCGAAAGTGGCCGTGGCAACATTGGAGATGTGGAAGAAGAGGAAATAGAGGACGAAGATCAGCATGAGTTCAATTGAGATATCGCTCAACGGTCTTCCGAGGATCATGCTGTAAATCCATATGGCCAATAACGCCAAAGCGCCAGCCGCGACCGCCAATGCGAGCTTGATGACGAGGAAGCTGGTGAGGCACTCACCGGGATCTCTGCCATCATTTATTCTCTTTATATGAGCTGTGGAAAACCCTAAGTCGGCGAAGGCAAAGAAAATGCCTACTACAGACATTGTATATGCTATCTGTCCATAGGCCGACTCGCTGAAATATCGAGTTATTAAGAAAAGGCCGAGGAAGCCTAATATAGCTGAGGTGGCCCTGCTGAGAACTATCAACAGGGATTTCCTGCCTATCATCGAACCCTCAATGTGATTGGGGTAAATACTCTTATGCGGCTTGAGTAACGAGCATAGGCCATTATGCAATCGGACATTTCTGTGGACTAAACACTCTCAGGAATTTGCCAATTCTATATTATCTCCTTTCAGCCTTATTTGCAGCCTCTCCAGGAATTCAGAGACGATTTTCTCCCTGTTCTGAGGCTCCCTTATCCAGATCTTCACGTTCATGATTATTCTCGTGCCTTGCAAGTCTAAGATGTTCACTTGAGGATTGAACATGGATTCATCAATTCTGTTCCCCCCATAGAGCGAACGGAAACTGGCCATCTCCAGCACCTTGGTCATAGCCCTGCGCTCCTCGCCTACGACCTTAGGGAGGATCTTGGGATGAGCGTCCGCTTCCTCCAGGACTATCTCCTTTACTCTGGCGTAATTCTCAGCCGAGGTCAATCGTAGAGGTATGTTCACTGCCACGAAGCCCGCCTTGGTGTAATTGAGCAGCTTGTTGTTCAAGATGAAGGCGTTTGGGACATAGAGAATCCTGCCATCGAGATCTCGAAAAACGGTGTGTATCAAGGTGATATCTTTCACTCTCGATAATCCCGTCGCTGGCATGCCTCCCACCTCCACCCAATCCTCGAGCTGCATCGGTCTAGTGAAGGAGAATATGATGCCCGCGAAGGCATTTTGAGTGATTTGCTGGGATGCGAAAGCTAGAGCAATTCCGACCACGCCCAAAGACACAAGGAGACCTGTGAAGTTCAGCTGCAGGACTTCCAAGAATGCCAGGTAAATGCCTATGGCAATAATGACATACTCCACCAACCGAGCCACGCTCTTTGCCGAAGATTTGGATATGTTCCGTTGTAGCGTAGCGCGGATGAGCGCATATGCTAGATGAGCTACCAATATGGTTATAGCGATTACCAGAACGAAGACCAATAGGTCCCCTAATGTAAAGTCGCCGAAGATTATGTAGTCGAGAAACATGGTTCCCTCGATATGGTAATTATTGCCACGTTAAAAATGAAAGCCCAAAATGTTCATGTCAAGCACCTAGTTCATCGGGCAAGTTATTTCTAAACCTTGCGGCATAACCTACTGGTATCCGTGGAGATTTACATCATCTTCTTAGCGCTATCTACAGCCATTTTTATTGGTTTCACCTCTAATTACCTCTTCCGTAGATTTAAGGCTCCGGATGTGCTGATTCTAATCGGTCTCGGCTATCTTTTTGGACCTGGTATGCTAGGGGTGGTGGATGAAACGGCCACAACCAATTTGGGAACGATAACACCCTTTGTTGCGGCGATGGCACTTGCCATAATAATGTTTGATGCTGGCCTGGATCTTCATTTTCGGGATACAGTGTTCGCCTTCCCCAAAGCCTCCATATTCACTCTTTCAGCCTTCATCTGTTCTGTCTTCGTAACAGCGGTCGTCGCTTCTACATCCATGGGATGGAGCCTGCTGGAAGGAATGCTTCTGGGAGCAATCGTAGGAGGGACATCTGGCGCCATTGTCATCCCTCTCATAAGTCATCTGAAAGTGGCAAAAGAAACCAGGATAATGGTCACTCTAGAAGCGGCATTGACTGATGTTTTGGTGGTTGCTGTCGCATCGGCCCTTTTGGTCGTTTTAGGGACAGGGAATGGAGACATAGCAAGCACGTTATCGTCTCTTCTATCGTCATTCCTCGTATCCTCGGCCATAGGCTTTGTGGCTGGCCTCGCTTGGCTTCGCCTACTCAGTCTCTTGGCCAGACAGCCATTCTCTTACATGATAACGCTCGCTGCTCTTCTATTGGTTTTCTCCTTGACCGAGCTTTTACCGATCGGGGATGGCGGGGGGTCCATAGCCGCTCTTGTTTTCGGGTTGGTAATAGGGAACCATGAGTATCTCGAGAGGAAGCTGGCGCTCAAAAAGGGAAGATTCTCCTGTGATGAAGAGATAAAAGGATTCCACACTCAGATCACATTCTTCGTCCGCACCTTCTTCTTCGTCTATCTCGGCATAGTGGTCTCCGTAATGGATCTGGGATGGATAGACATTCTGCTCGCCGTCACAATATTCTCAAGCCTGATGCTGATGCGCTGGCTTGTGACCTTTATTAGCGATCCCAGGGGCAAGCGGAATCGCTGGGATAGGCTTGCCCTGTTCTTTATGATGCCCCGAGGGTTAGCGGCCGCGGTGATGGCCTCTGTCCTTGCATCTGCCCCTGTGATGAGCAGAGAGGTATCGGACTACATTCTGGGTTCTACTACGATGATAATCCTCATCACGACCGCCTTCGCTTCGCTAGGGACCTTCTTCATTGAATACTCTCAGCGTCGTTCTTCACGGGAAGCTAAAGAATTCGGGATTAATAAGAAGTGATGGGGAGAAGTAGGAAGATAGGGAAGCGAAGCGATGTATGGAGAGAACGAATTCCCAAATCCTGATGGAAAAGAAGGAATCGACCTTACCTATCTCAGGGATGGAGGCCGACCACCATTAGTCAGAAGTAATAACGATTTGCCATTCAATCTTCTCGAAAGAATAGATCCAGAGTTCTTCCTCGAGCTCAGCTCATCTCAAGACCTGCAGGATTGCAGGGAGCGCTTGATCGCTTTAGCTCGTCGAAGAGAGGCCTTCTATCATTCATGTGATTGCGTTATGGAACCGCTTGAAAGGAGCAATGCCCTCAATTGTCTCAGGGTTCTTCGCAATCTTCTCTCGGAACGAAACGAACGTCTAACAGGAGTAAGCCCGCTCGCCACAATATGGGAATTGAAGCGCCGTGGCTCTGTGTCTAGACAACATCAATGCTTCTTTTTAGATCTGCTTCATATACTGCAGGGGACGAGGGGAAGGTCGAACATCTACTTTCTCATTGAGCCCTCGAAGCCCGATACCAGGTTGATACACGGTCCGAGTCGCTTCGAGCATCTCGACGAGCTCGCTTACAGATGCCTAGCACATGCGATGTCATATGCCTCAGGGCTTGATTCTGCAGTGATTAAGAAGCGTGAGGAGCACAAGAAAAGAATACTCGATGCTTTGGGCTCTAGCGCCGAGGATTGGAAGGATTATTCATGGCATCTCAAGAACATTTTCAGGCAGGGGGAAGATATTGAGAAGATAATCCAGCTCAGCCCGGAGGAGAAGGAGGCCATCAGAGTGGCGAATGAGAATGAGGTGCCCTTTGGAATCACACCCTATTACCTTTCCTTGATGGATCATTCATTCCACGGAGGCCAAGACCACGCCATTAGGGCCCAAGTCATCCCAACCATGGACTACCTGGAGGAGATAATCCCTGCACGGCGAATGAGCAGGGACAAACTGGACTTCATGCAGGAGAATAAGACAACGCCAGTGGAATTGGTGGGGAGGAGGTATCCACTCATCGCCATCTTCAAACCTTACAATTCATGCGCGCAGATCTGCTCCTATTGTCAGCGCAATTGGGAGATAAAAGGCCCTCTTGATCCTAATGCTTTAGCATCGGACGAGACCATGGAGGCAGCATTTCGCTGGTTCGAGTCCCACGAATACGTCCAAGAGGTGCTGGTGACCGGCGGCGATCCTTTGGTCATGTCAGATGAACTAATATCACGTGTTTTGTCCAGATTGGCGGCGATGAGGCATATTAGAAGGATAAGGCTGGGAACGAGATTGCCGGTGGTCCTTCCCATGCGCTTCACGGAGACGCTAGCAGAAATAATTTCGGGGTTTCATGAACCCGGGAAGAGGGAGGTGTGCCTCGTGACTCACTTCGAGCATCCTTATGAGGTCACGCCGGATTCGATGCTCGCCATCCAGAGTCTACGAAAGCGTGGTTTAATGGTTTATAATCAGCAGGTCTTCACCATAGAGAACTGCCGCAGATTTGAGACTGTGGCATTGAGATTGGCATTGAAGCAGATTGGTGTTGACCCTTATTATATGTTCAATACTAAAGGGAAAGAGGAAACCAGGCATTTCCGCGTTCCAATTGCACGCATCCTGCAAGAGGTAAAAGAAGAATCCAGACTCGTACCTGGGTTAGTGCGTACGGATGAACCGGTGTTTAATATCCCAGCTTTAGGAAAGAATCATCTGCGCGCTTGGCAGCATCATGATCTGCTCACGATATCTCCTGAAGGGGAGAGGATATATGAGTTTCATCCTTGGGAAAAGAATATCTCCCCTGCTCCTACTTTTATTTATAGAGACGTGCCTATAGCCGAGTTCTTGGAGCGCTTGGCCAAGAGGGGGGAGAATCCTGAAAACTATTCTAGCATTTGGTATTATTTCTGAGGCTTTATACTAAAGGATGAAAGCGTCACTTTACCTCATCATATAAATCAATCGACGGCTTCCCTTCGAGTTCATCGCGTCTTAAAGAAAAATCGAAGGAACTGAGCGGTGGGGCGTTATGGGGGGGCCTTGGATCAGTCCCACCATCCCAATTCCATGCTATATATGAAACCTTTGCCCATCTAGATGACCCCGAATTCTTTACAAACGATTCATGAGATAGAACTCAACCAATTTCCTTTCTGAGCGCTGCAATATTTCAGAAAGCGTAGAGGGTGAAACGTTAAGCCTTCTAGCCAATTCCTTCGCCGAGATGCGTCGAGGGAAGTCATAATATCCTAATTCTAGCGCCGTGGAAACTACTTTCTCCTGTCGCTTCGTAAGAACGAACGGTTCCTTCACCAGTATCTTGCTCCTTATATCGACTTCGCAACCTTCGGCATCTAGATCTCGAACCAGTGCTTGGAGCGACGCTTCATCCTTGGCCAAGAGATACCATTCCACGTAACCTCCATCCCTGGTCCTGCCCCCCCTTAGAAAACATCCCGACTTGCTTATTGCTCGCCCCGCCAGCCATCTTTTGGCCACCACCGATGCCAATATAGGCCCTTCGGAATTGCCTGCCATCCGGATGCAGATCACATCAGGATGCTTCTTTATGCTCCTTATCACATCTTCTTTAATCTCCCCCTCGACATCGATCTCAATCAATCCCTCAACGCCCCCCTCCTCGTGTGGTATGCAGTCCAGAATGACTACCGGGACATTATACCTCGAGGAGATATCCAGAGCCCAGCTGGAGGATGGTTTCACATAGAGCACGACGTGATACAAATTCGCCCCCTCTTCTTCAAGCATCGGCTGATGACATTTAAAAGCCCTCGCTTTAGGGTCATTACCACAGCGGGAAAGGTTTTAAGCCTGGAGCCAATATTCTCAGTTAGAGTGATAACGCATGGTCATGCCCCTGGCGCTGCTCGAGAAGTCTATGAATAAGAAAATCACGCTACTGCTGAAGGACAACCGTGTTCTTGAAGGCAAGCTCACTGGATATGACGAATACATGAACATGGTGCTGGAGGAGACAGAAGAGCGCACCGCAGAGCAGACCAGGCGACTGGGTTTGGTAATACTCCGCGGGAACAATGTCGTGAGCATCTCACCATTATGAGGTGTCCTCCATGTTCTTCTATTCTTCTAAGAAGAGAAGATAGGTAATGAAGGCCGTAATACTAGCTGGCGGACTAGGTACCCGCCTGAGACCGTTAACATATACCGTGCCCAAACCGCTGATCCCTTTGGTGGGCAAGCCTCTGATAGTCCGGATAATCGAGTCCTTGCCCAATAGCGTGGACACGGTGATCTTGGCGGTCAGCTATATGAGAGAAGCTCTGGAGGACTATTTCCGCGTGCACTCCTGCGGAAGGAAGCTGATAATAGTTAATGAGCCTTCACCGCTGGGCACAGGAGGAGCCATAAAAAATGTGGCATCATATCTTGATGAGACCTTCATCGCGCTTAACGGTGATTGCATATCCTCCCTGGACCTGCGCTCCATGGTAAAGAAGCACCGCGAATGCGGGGGGATTGGTACCATCGCATTGTGGAGAGTGGAAGATCCCAGCGCCTATGGCGTGATCCAGATGGATCAGAACCATCGCATACTCGATTTCCAGGAGAAACCGAGGAGAGAGGAAGCTAAATCCAATCTCATCAACGCAGGCTATTATGTATTGGAGCCAGAAATCCTTGACTACATCGGGAAGGGACCCGTGTCCATAGAGCGGGAGGTATTCCCAATGGTGCTGGATTATGGCCTTTTCGGCCATCATTTCACTGGCTATTGGACCGATTGCGGCACTCGGGAGAATTTCCTCGCCGCACAGGCCAAGCTTTTAGAGCTAGAAAGACCTGCTTCCTCCGATTCTAAGGGATGCTACCTAGCACCTTCTTGGGTGCTCTCATCTAATGTCAAAGGGGCGAAGATAGGACCTTTTGCCTGCATAGATGCGGGAGTTATGGTGGGAGAGGGGGCTGAGGTATCCTACTCTTTGGTCATGAAAGGAGCCGCTATCGGGGCCGGATGCATAATTCGCGACTCCATCATCGGACCTGGTTATAAGGTAAATGAGAATGAGAAGGTGGAAGGCGCGATTCTAGCAAATAGATAAGAACCAACCTTATGAGGAAAGCTATCCTCTTTTGCCATTCATCGTGGCACAATTCTACCGCAAAACTTCATGATCATGTTAGGGAGAAACTGGAGTGTAGAACAGCTAGATCAAATATCAGGATTTAGGAGCCGATATTTTTGATCGGGAATTAGCCTAGATAAGTTGAACTTAAAAAAGATCTAAAACATGACACCAAGGTCATTTATTAGATTAGGGGCATCACCATGTTCGGGTTTGCCCAATATAAAGGCAATTCAGCTTAGTTCATAAATACTATGCACTGGTGAAATGATAAATTCAAGGAGTGAGCCGATGGGAAGATTATTTGGCACCAATGGGGTGAGAGGAGTAGTAAACGAAGGTATGAGCGCACAGTTGGCCTTAGATGTGGGTAGGGCCATTGGCACCTTTATGAAAGGAAAGGTCGCCTTGGCCACTGACTGCCGCACCAGCGCTGATATGCTGAAGGCCGCAGTTTCTGCCGGGCTGACATCCGTTGGCTGCGAAGTCCTCGATCTCGGAGTTCAACCCACACCTGTCCTACAATTTTTCGTCAAGAGGCGTGAAGTCTCTGGAGGTGTGATGATCACGGCATCGCACAACCCTCCGGAATTCAATGGCATCAAGGCCATTGATTCAGATGGTACGGAGATGCCTAGGGAAAAGGAGGAGGAGATAGAGAGTATCTATTTTAGAAAGGCCTTCGACACGAAGGATTGGAGAGCTCTCGGAGGGATTCGGGCTACTTCAAGGGCTGAGGTCGATTACATAAATTCCATCCTGCAACAGGTTGAAGGGGAGCATATTGCCAAGTTAAAGCCGAAGGTAGTGTTGGACTGCGCTAACGGGGCAGGTTCTCTCGTATCACCGTTTTTATTGCGCAGGCTGGGTGCGAGAACCGTAACGTTGAACTGCAATCCCGAAGGTACTTTTCCTGGACATCCTTCCGAGCCTACGCCAGAGAATCTGCGGGATTTGATGAATTTGGTAAAAGAATCAGGTGCGGATTTGGGCGTGGCGCACGATGGGGATGCTGATAGGGCGATCTTCGTCGATGAGAAGGGTGAATACGTTTATGGCGATAGGAGCCTTGCACTAATAGCCTCTATAATGGTAGAGGAGAATGGCGGTGGCAAAGTGGTAACGCCTGTCTCCACCTCCCAGTGCGTGGAAGATGCAGTCAGGAATGCTGGGGGGGAGGTCATTTATACAAAAGTAGGGGCGCCCATAGTGGCGCGGAAGATGATGGAGGTGGGAGCTGTTTTCGGCGGAGAGGAGAACGGGGGGCTTATCTTCCCTAGGCATCAGTTTTGCCGCGATGCGGCCATGAGCTTGGCTAAAATGCTAGAGATAATAACTTCGAAAGGACCACTCTCTTCCTTATTAGCAAAGGTACCCTGTTATTACTTGGAGAAAAGGAAATTGCCCTGTCCTGATAGCAAGAAGGAGGAGGTGCTGCGCGGCGTTTGCCAATCCTTTGCCTCCAATCGCATGGATTGCACAGATGGAGTGAAAGTCTATTTTGAAGGGGGCTGGACGCTTATCAGGCCATCAGGCACTGAACCAATCTTCCGTGTATACACAGAAGGAAGGGACAAAGAAACAGCCAAGCGACTAGCTGATAAATGCGAGATGGTGGTAAAAGAGCTCCTTGATGAAACCTAAAGCAGATCCAGACCTAATGCGCCCTGGATTAGGAACAGCAGACCAAAAGCCACGAACACCAACGCGCTTCCGTACCTCACATATTTCTCTGCAACCCTCTTGCCAATCTCTCTCCCCAAAAACACACCAACAAAGGTGACCAAGGCGAATGCCGCTACCGCACCAATCAGCACCTCGATCACGGCCCCATACTGAGCAGAGAGCGCTATGATGGAGAGCTGTGTCTTGTCTCCCATTTCCATGATCGCCATCAACGCGAATATACCACCGAACGCGCCTAAGGCATCAATGCGCCCATTCTCCGCCTCTTCCTTTTCGGCCCGCAGCAACGTCGCCAAGCCGAAGACTAAAAACAGAATACCGGCCACTATGGATATCCATGCAGCAGGAGCGAGGCCGTATAATACCTTACCAATCAATACGCCGACCACCGAGACCAGAGATAAAGCCAACAAGGATGCGGAAAATACCAGCTTCTGTGAATGCTTGGAAGAAAGAGCTATCACTGTTATCATGGTCTTGTCCCCCAGCTCCGCCAATACGATGAGTGCAAAGGCGCCGAGGAAGGGGGCTAATTCCATTCAGTCACTCTGTTCCCAAGATAAGATCAGATGTTTTCAGGAGCACTCTCCATCATACCTGAATTATCTTGCGCCTTCCCATGGCGATCATATAAAGGACTTCCTCTCCAGGCTGGAGCTTCCCCTTGAACTCGTCGGTCAAGGGTAAGGAAAAATTCTCGAAATTCTCCAGATCCATGAGCTGCACTTCATCCCCCATGATTGCCAGTATTTGTGCCTTCCGCTTGTCTATCATCGGGACCTGAACCTTATGGGTCACTGGGTGCACGATGCTCCGCTTCTTCTCATCGAATAGCCCTACGGCATCTATTCGCGCCTTGGCCTCACCATGCTTCCCAGGTTTTGAGGTGGTGATGGAAAGGATCTTGCATGGCTCATCATCGATTACTATGAATCTGCCCTCCTTGAGCTCCCTCACTTCAGCTTGTGACCACATGTTAATCCGCTCAGGGAAGTGTGCATATATTTATATAGTTTATCTCCACCAACAAAATAAACTGGCAGAGGCATCACAAATTACTAGCAACCAATGCACAAGTGTTATTTTTCTCAGCCTTACATCCCTCTTTTGTATTTGCCGCTACCATGTCGCCTCCCGCTCGTCTCCCTCTTGCCTTCTTTTTTGGGGGTCTTTTTGGGTGGGTTGGGATATTTCCTTTTGATTTCTTCCACTCTACACTCAAGCTCTTCTACCAATCTATCGCCTATGAACTCCCCCTTGTAGAAATCCACTCTCGCCGCGATGGTGGCCTTGGAGGCAAGAGAGCGTGCCATCTTACCCCTTTGCCAGTAGGGAGCTTTATGCACCAAGGGATGCTGGAAGATGATACCATGCTTGGGTGGTGACTTACCTGAGCGTAGATGCATGAACATGGCCTTTTCCGCCCCTAAAAGCTGCATCGTCGATGAAGGTAGCTTGGCTAGGCGCTCCAATCCCCCCGCCAGCGATATTAGTCTAGCACCTAGATTGGGGGACATGAGCTTGCTAAGATTAGGTGCGTGGCGCTCCATGCCCTTCCGGACATATTCATCCAATCTCGCCTTAGCTTGGTACAATTCGCTAATGATCAGTGCCAACTCTTGAATGGCGGAGATATCCTCTTGTAGCATCTCCGCTCCCACTGATTCCAGTTTAAATTCAAGCGAGTCGAGTATGCGCTCGCGTGCACCGTATTTACCGATAAGCTCTGCATATCTCTCATCCTTGGCATAATCCGCAAGCTCGGGAAAATGAAGTCCATACCACTCATGCAGGCGCTCGGACATGACATTAATTGCTTCGGTGAGATCGTCGATAGCTCTTATGGCCTGCATCAAAGATTTGTCGGAAGGGAGAGGCTCGCGTGTCCTCATCTTTCCCAATTCTACCATTACCGCCTGCATCAAATTCATGTCGTATCCATAATCCTCGGCCTTTATATGGGAAGCATCGTAGACTTCTGGCCTGCCTAGCTTTGAGAGCCTGGCATCCGCGACATGAAGGCGCTTAACACCTTCGGCTAAACGCTCTTCTTCTTCTAAAATCCCCCCGCGCTGCACCGTTGCGAGTCTGCTAGCGATCGCCTTGGCGTCCTTTTCGAACAAAACATGCCTTTTGACCTTGCCCTTATCACAAAGAAAAACTCCGAACCATTTGGTTACTAGAATCATCGATACACCTGTCCGTCCTTTTTCATTAAGACGAGGAGCTCCTGGACCTGGGAAGGGCTCAAGGCTTTTGTTCCTCCCGAAATTTGAGACAGCACCTGAAGCTGGGCTAGGAATTCAAGGGTCTCCATGCGGTAATAGGCCTCAGCTAAATCTTTTCCCACTGTCACCGCTCCATGATTCTCCAATAAGAAAGAATGTCTTCCTTTCATAGCTGACCTTATGTTCTCCATCAGGCCCTCAGTTCCAGGCATGGAGTAGGGAATAAATGCCACTTCTCCCAGATAGATGAGCCCTTCTGGCGTGAGATCAGTCCTGACTGTTGTGCCTGAGCAAGCCAACAGAGTGCAGAATAGGGGGTGGGCGTGCACCACTCCCCCGATATCCTCTCTCTCCCGGTAGAATGCGAGATGGAAGGGCGTTTCCATGGATGGCTCACCCCCAGACATGACTTTTCCTTCTTTAATGCTCATTCGCACCAGTTCATCTGTGCTAAGATCTCCCTTACATCTTCCTGACGGGCTGATCAATAAGGTGTTTTCATCTACCCTTGCAGATATGTTCCCTGATAGGCCAGTTACCAATCTTTTCTCGTAAAGGAGCCTTCCGAATCTCACCATCTCGCTTCGCACCTCCCCCTCGGCTCTTCTCATTCCATGTCCCCCCTCACCTTTTGGACATCTTGGGGCCGGAGCACTCCCATCTCGGTGATGTAGCCAGTAACATATTTGCACGGGGTAATGTCAAAAGAGGGATTCAAGGCCCTGCTCCCCTTTGGGGCCAGTCGCTTCCCCTCTAATTCATTGACTTCCTCTTCGCCTCGTTCTTCTATCACTATCCCTTCACCATCTCTCAGGGAGAGGTCGAAAGTGGAAATAGGTGCAGCCACGTAGAAGGGTATGCCCAACTCCTTGGCCAACACCGCCTTCTCAAAAGTGCCTATTTTATTGGCGAAGTCCCCATTGGCGGCGATGCGATCCGCTCCCACGATAACCATATCCACGCCTAAGCGCATAAAGTGGCCTGAAGCAGAGTCCACTATGATACGATGAGGTATGCCTTCATTTACCAGCTCAAAGGCAGTGAGCTTCATACCTTGCAGCCGAGGTCGGGTCTCGGACACGTACACAAAAACCTCCTTCCCCGCGCGCCATGCCATTCTTATAGGGGATAAAGCCGTGCCATAATCCACAGTGGCCAAGGCGCCAGCGTTGCAGTGGGTCATAAGGCGATCGCCTGTGTCTATCAACCTTGAACCGTTCTCGCCGATCATACGACACCTGTTAACGATAGAATCGCAATACTCATTAGCCGTTCGTATAGGGTCATCTCCTCTACCGATCCGCGCCAGCATATGGTCCACGGCGAAGAACAGGTCGAAGGCGGTGGGCCTTTGCCTTTTAAGAAGCCAAGCCGCTTCGCTTAGATCCCTCCCATTTATCGCTGCCAGAGCCATGCCGTACGCTGCTGCCACGCCGATGGCGGGAGCGCCCCTAACCGTCATATCCTTGATGGCGTGCGCAACCTCCTCAACCTCTTCAAAATCTACTATTTGGAATGTCTCTGGAAGCAGGCGCTGATCGATCATCCTTACCTTCTGTCCATCCATCCACACCGACCTGTATTCCCTTGGTCCCGCGGGTGTCAATATGCGCAACTGCTCACCATCCCTTATTTCGGGCTTGCATAGAAATAAATTGGTTCCTCTTGGCCAAAGGCCGTGCCTCCTTAGCCTGAGATTATTTATATATTTCACATCACATTCTTTACGCTGCGGGGGAGAGATTGACTGAAAAGAGGACCGAGGCCTTCGATGTCTATTCTACAACGTCAGGCCTCAGGCAGATTTCCAATCCTGTTAGGCAGAAGATATTGAGCGAGCTGCAGCGCCGCGATCTGAGCCTAAGCGAAATCGCTCAATTGACAGGGAAAGCTCAATCCACTCTCTCGGTGCACCTCGATAAGATGGTTAAAGAAGGGCTGATTGGATACCGCGATGATCCTCAGGACAACCGCCGCAAGATTTTCTACCTTGTCTCGAGACCGGTAGGCTCTTCGGTGGTACCACGCGAGGATCTGATGAAGCATGTGGAGATCACCATAGCCAGGAGCATTGGCTCTCCCAGCACTTTCCTGAAAGGGGTCATCCGCTCCATAGTGATCGGGATGGAGGCCATAGGTTTCAACATGGACCCTGTACTGAAGGACATCGGCAGGCAGATCGGCAAGGAGATTTCCAAACGCATGAAGTCGAACAATGTCGAAGGCATAATAAGTGAGGTCAAGGAATTCTTTAAAGTGCACGAGCTGGGCGAGGTAAACGTCTATGCTCTGCACCCCGTAACGCTCATCATCAAGGACGAATACGATTGCTCCAAAGCGCCGGATGTGGGTAGAACTCTCTGCCTCATGAACGAAGGGATCCTGGAAGCCATATTCGAAACGAGAATGGGTATGCCAGCAAGAGTCACGAAGGCCGAGACCTTCGGCTCTAACTTTAATTTTTGCAAATACGTGATAGAGCCAGGCTTATAACGCAGAGAGGTTCAAGGAAAGGGCCGCCACTGTAAATCATTATAATCTTGGTTCACCCATCCTCTGCTGAGGAATAAGATGCCAAGTCTCTACGAGATGTTCGAAGAGATAGACGATGAGCTGCTCTTCATCCTGGACTGTGTGAGCGCCATTAAGGACATGGTGGAAAAAGGGCAGAAGAAGAAGGCGCTTGAGGCGCTGGAGGAGCTCGAGGAGGAGATTGAAGAATTCCTGTCCATGCCCGTGGAGGAGGGCGACGAGCTGGAAGAGGAAGAGAGCATGGATGATGAGGAGGATTGAACTTAATTTTAAACAGATTTATAGCTACCCATTTTTCGGTTAGGATTCTTTGGCTCGCTCTCGCTTCTTTAGTAGTAGCGCCTAGGCTCATCATTTCTTATCCAAGAGAGGCTTGGCCGTTCCGACTGCCCTGACGATAATGAAGTTGATGAATTTCATCTCTTTTCCGTAGCCATCGCAGAATTTACGGTCTATCTGCTCCACTTTGATCCTGATATCCTCCACCCGAGAGCGCTCCAGCCTTTCTCTCACGTATCTCTCTGCCAAGGAACGGGCTGATTCCAAAGCCTCTCCAAGGTGTCTGTATTCAGCAGGCGAACCTTGCTGAGAGAAGACGATGAACTTATCATCACGGGGATACACCTCCACCGAGATCGATTCCGAGATGAGGCTGCAGACCGCCCCCACCGCATTACCCACATCAAAGTTCGGTGGGATCACGACCTGGGCCTCCATCCTGTTCTGCAAAGGTTTCACTAATATTTGGGCAGGCGCACCAACCCCCACTATGGGGCGATCCAGGCGCGCCCGTAGGGACAAATGCTTGAAGACCCCCTCTCCTGCTGCAGCATGCAGCAGCTGCTCTGTGGCTAGGGAGAAGGCTGGCACTCCGTATTCATCGCTCACGGTCTTAAGAATCACTTCTTCTCCCACGCGAGTTATCACTCGCTCCATGATACGCTGGGCAAGTCTATCTGGACGCTCATCCATCTTTGAGGCGAGAAGCTCAAGGCCGATGCGAGAGGCCTCCTTATCCCCGATCACAAAGTCCCCGTTAAGATGCATGATGTCCGTGGGAGTAAGACCTGTCCTTAGAACATTGCCTCGGGCCATCAAGCTCATCAAGGTGTCCTTAATCAGCACTACCTCAGGCACCCCATCCATGGTTTCGAAGAGGCTGCGCGGCCCCTGGCGGGAAATATAACTATAGACTAAGCTCTCTCTCTCAGAGAGGTTAGTGAGGTTCCCGCTTCCTGGCACGTAAAAGGTGGTGTCGCCTTCCTTAAGCATGGCTTCTTTGAAGTCCTTGCGCATGAGAGAAGCTATGGCCAGAGGGACAACCCTATCAGGACCTATGATCAGATCTCCATTGTCTCCCATGCGAATAGCTGAGTCCCCGCCCAATCCGCACGTCCACATATCCAAGGCTTTGACTCGCGTCCTCCATTTGCCCACCATGGCGCCCTCGAAATTGATGCGGGGAAATCCATTATCAAGGTATGCGATATCTGTGGATGTACCTCCGACATCCACCAAGATGCAAGTATCAAGGCCGGACAAAACCTTTGCACCCATCAGGCTCGCCGCCGGGCCGGAGAGAATGGTCTCCACCGGCCTCTCCATCGCCGCCTCGATGGTCATGAGCCCCCCATCCCCCTTGAATACCAATATGCGCGCCTGTATGCCTTTTTTCTCTAAAGATGATTTGATGGATGATAGGAAATTGTTGATGATCGGCAGTAGTTTGGCATTCAGGATGGCGGTCACGGTCCTTTCCTTTATGCCCAGCTCTCCCGTCAGTGAATGCCCCGTCACCACAGGAAGTGAGGTCATCTCCCTCACAGCTTGAGCCGCCTCCTCCTCTTGCCATGAGTTATATACTCCGAATATGCAGGACACCACCACCGCATCCACACCGCGGCTGACCTCTCGGATAGCCTCCTTCAGCTCTTCCCTATCCATGGGCTCTACCATCCGACCCAGGGAATCGAAACCTCCTTTGATGAAGCGAGACCTTTTACAAGGCAAATCCCAATCCTTCTCTGGATGCCAACCTATGCCTATCAGGCCTACTTCCCCGCCTCTGCCTTGAAGTATAGAATTGGTGGCCAGGGTGGTAGAGAGACCTACTAAGCTGATGTTCTCCTTCTCAAAGCCTCCTTGTCCTAGGATACCATCGATGGCTCCCAGGATGCCGATTGAAAGATCCTGGTAGGTGGTAGGAGACTTTGCTTTAGCGATAACATTTCTTGAATCGAGATCAACTATGACGGCGTCTGTATAGGTTCCGCCTGTGTCGATGCCCAGACCTAGCTTCATTAAATCACCTGAGCGCTTTGATAATGATGGAGTGAGGGAATGCAACGCTTATTATATAACGATTGTTTGAATTTTATTTTTGAAGATTTATTTTCTGTTCCCAAGGGTCTAAATGACATGTATGGTAAAACAAAGTTTAGCCATAAACCCAATATCTAAATGGCAACATCACTCCTCAATATGTATAGCGGTTAGACGTTCCAGGGCGTAGGAAGCGCTCTTCTGGACGAGGAGACTACGATCATTCAGCAATCGCCTCAAATGAGCTAGGGAGGATATCTCTCCGATCTGCAAGCGCTCAGCCAGCCTACCCAGTGCCCATGCTGCCATTCCTCTCACTGAAGCTGAGAGATCGTACAGCAGCTTGTTGAGGGGCTCGATCTCCTCTTTCCCACCGATGCCGATGCCTGCCAACTCGCCCAGCGCCCATGCCGAATTTTCTCGGATCTCCTCATCATCGTCGGATAATAGATAAATAATCTGCTTCAGTGGATATTCTCCTCTTACCTTGTTCTGTGCTAATTTTCCCAGGCCCCATATTGCTAAGCCTCTTTCCTGCGGGCATTCTGAGGCGAGGGCATTAACAAGATAGGGAATGGCCTTCGAATCCACCGCTTTCTCCTTGAGGAGCCCTTGCAAACGCTCCAGAGCAGCTATCCTTCGCTCCTTTTGCTCGTGACCGATCTCTTCCAGGAGCGGCGTCAAATTTTCTTGGCTCACGTGCTCACCGAAATGCTCACCATAATTGTATACAAGGGTTTCTCAATCTTCTTTGTTCTGCACTTTAGGCCTTTCTTTATAGAAATCGCAGGTGGCATAATCTTCTTGCCCGCGGCACATTTCATAGTCCTTCAGGTGAAGCACATCCAACCTTATCCTCCTAGCCTTGCAGCTGGCACAACGCCCGTCTGCTGCATGCCAAAGGCATGGTCTTTTTTCTATCAAGGCGTTCACCTCGTCCCAACCGATTTGCGGAGAAATAAGCCTGACGGAAAATATGGCCGATTATGTTCAGATAATAAATAATAAAAAAATCCTAAAGGGAAATGCAGTGGGCTCAGCCAGATTCGAACTGGCGAACTTCTGCGTGTCAAGCAGACGTCATAACCACTAGACCATGAGCCCTTCTGGGATTTGCCGTAATACCTTCGATACTATATGCCTTTCGCCGCATTATGGCCTTGTTGGGATCAATCCAGCAGGTTAAATAAGCCTTTTAGGCATCTCGCAACTCATCTCGTTATGCTGCTGGGGCGCCAACTTTTTTAAGCCCCTTTACTTTACCCTCGAGGGGTTAATGGGATGCCGGAGATTTTGCTGTTCACCAAGCCTGGTTGTCAGAAGTGTGAATGGGTGAAGGAGAGAATACCTGAGAATCTCAAAGTGAGCATCATTAATATGGAGACAGCGGAAGGGATGGCCGAGGCAGCATATTATGAGATCCTCAACAAGCACACGCCCATCCTGGTGGTGGACGATCAGGTGGTGGAGGGAGCGATTAATATAATGGCTCGGCTGAGGCAAATAGCTGGGCTAAGCGTAGCCGACCTTAGCGTTATTTATTAGAGTTCGCCGTTTAACGAGAATTGGATGATCGCGTTAGGCATCGAAGGCACCGCTCATACCGTGGGCGTTGGCATCATGGATGAGGAGGCCAACGTCCTGGCCAATGAGATGTTGATGTATCGCCCTGAGACTGGTGGTATCCATCCACGCGAAGCAGCAAATCATCATGCGCAGAATGTGGTACAGCTAATACGGAAAGCTTTAAGCACGGCCGCAATAAAGGCTGATGAGTTGGACCTTATTGCTTTCTCCCAAGGCCCAGGATTAGGTCCATGCCTTCGGACGGTAGCTACTGCCGCAAGGGCCCTCTCTCTGACTTTAAAACTGCCTATAATAGGAGTCAATCACTGCATAGCTCATTTGGAGATAGGCCGAGCAAAGACCCCTGCTCGAGATCCGGTACTGCTGTACGCCTCTGGGGGCAACACCCAGGTCATAGCCTTCGCTAACAGGCGCTATCGCATTTTCGGTGAGACCTTGGACATAGGAATAGGGAATATGCTAGACAAATTGGGCAGAGAAATAGGTATAGGGTATTATGCTGGCCCCAAGATTGAGCGTTTGGCAAAAGATGGAAAGAAGCTCCTGGAATTGCCCTATTCGGTCAAGGGTATGGATATGGCATTTTCTGGCATACTCACTGCCTGTCTTGGACTTAGGGATGAGGGTGAGAGCCTGGAGGATATTTGCTTCTCTGTCCAGGAGACTTGCTTCGCCATGCTGACCGAAGTTACTGAGAGGGCCATGGCGCATGTGGAGAAGGATGAGGTCCTTTTAGGCGGAGGCGTGGTGCAGAACAAGCGCCTCCAGGAGATGGTGGCGAAAATGGCGCATGAGCGTGGAGCAGAGATGTACGTGCCTGATAGGACACTTTGCGTGGATAATGGTGCCATGATCGCCTGGACTGGCCTGATTATGCATAAGGCGGGTATGAGAATGAGCATGGAGGACACGGTGGTTAATCAGCGCTACCGCACAGATGAGGTGGAGGTCCTATGGCGCTGATGGTCTTTGCTCGACCATCTTGGACCTTTTTTGCTCCTTGATTATTTCATCTAGATTTGTCAGGAATTCCTCTTCTCTTCCCCTAGGGATGGTAGCGCCGCTGGCTATGGCGTGTCCTCCTCCCAGCCCTCCGACCGCTGCAGCCGCTTTACTCATCGCCACGGATAGATCTATCCCTTTCTCTAGAAGCTTATAGGTGGCGCGAGAGGAGACTCTGGTCTTTTCCCCATGGAACGAAAGGGCCACAGTTGGCCTAGTGCAATCGCCAAGGAATTGCATAGTGAGGCCGCAAAGCACGCCTGAAAGTGATGGGTTGGGGCTCTCGAACCATTGCAAGCTATCCATCTTTCTGATGCCGCCTTCGACCACCTTTCTCATACCTTCGATAACAGCCATCCTATATTCATTGCGCAGGCTCTCAGCTACCTTCCTGGCTCCGACATCTCCCAGAGCCATTGCCACGCCGACCCCTTCCTGATCTGTCCTTCCACAAGCGTTGAGCAATTGCGCTAGGTCATCGGCGGTTGTTCCCCAGGATGGGAAGTAATAGCGATCTGTTATCAATTCTTCCATGGCGGATGTGCTACATCCTTGAGATAAAAGACGCAAGGCTATCAATGAACTGAGCTTTCGCCTCTCTGCATCATTCAATTGCGCCCAGGACGCATCTTCTGCTAACCCCGCCTCTCTGAGCAGGGCCATCGCTCCCTGAACGCTTCCAGTTACTCCTATGATATAAGGCTCATAGCCATCGGCCAGACTATCAGCTAGCTTGCCCTCAGGGACCAGCGATCCCCGCCTCAGCTCCAGAATCTTCCTGGAAAGCCCCCCCTCTAAAAGATAGCGATTGACCCCGCTCATTCCTCGGATATGCTGCCGATCACCGACCATGCCCGCAAAGGCGATAGGCAGGAGATCCCAATTCTTCTGGTCTACAGCTAAGGCGAACATCATGCAAACGGCTGCGGCGCAAGCTGAGGTCATTCCATCGATACCGAATAAGTGAGGGTTGACATGAATGACCTTATTCGACAAAGAGGTAGTCACATGATGGTCCAATACTACGACTTTAGCCTCAAGTTTCTCAAGATGGGGTATGAATGAAGATCCCATATCGGCTAAGAGCAGACACTCAGCCCTTTTGCCAACTTTGTTGATCATCTCAGGGTCCAGGGTTTTGGAAAAGCTGAGATGGAAAGAGATACCCCTGCGCCTGAGTGCATTGGCGATTATGCCTGCCGAGGCAAGGCCGTCGGCATCGTAATGTGTCAAAACCCGAACATACTCATGTCTGACTACTTCCTCTGCGGCATCGCTTAGGGTAGAGAGAAAGGGTTTTGGAAGGTTCTCTCCTTCCATCTGCCCTCACTCAAGCAGGAGCTCTGCGTTCTTTAGGCTGTACTCCCAGCTCTGAGGGAGAACCTCCTTTCTCTTGTAGTATTTAACTAGACGGCGGATTTTCGACTCTATCAATTGGAGATTACGCTTATTGGCCATGTCCTTTTTGTTCTCCAGCATATGATTGTTGACGTTAATGGCCCGTCTCATAAGGGCCATTAGATCTTCCGGTATCTCAGGCTTCAAACCATTCTCCTGTAGGATCTCATACATGGTTTTGCCCGTGGCCAATCGGACGCTTGGGACCGCATAGTTATCTCGGAGCACCATTCCAATCTTGGAGGAGGTCATGCCCTCCCTCGCTAGCTTGACCACCGTCTTCTCGATCTCCTCTTTTGACATGGTGACCCATTCTGGATTCTCAGTCACCAATGGTTTAGCGGAAGCAGATTTACCCCTTCTGCGAGCGTGCATCTTTGCCATATGATCATCAATCCTGGAACTCACTTATTAAGGCGTTTGAAACAGTGGCGAAGCGAAAGCCCATTCATGTCCTAATATATAAGTGTTGAGCGTTTCCACCTATCCTTTCTAAGAAAGGCAAAAGACGCAAATTTTATTTCCGTCCAAAGGCTGCGCCTGAAAAAAATGTACCGTTCAATCCGCGACCCGTTGGAAAAGTTCAAGGCTCACGGTTTTGAACCACAGTGAAGGACAGGGATCAGCTTACATATGTTGGACACATGGACTTTAACCGCTCTGCTCGCAGCTGGAATGTTGGCTTCGCTCATTTCTATCCGGGCTGGTGTGACAGTGGCGGTGATTGAGATGGCCTTGGGGATGATTCTAGGGACCGCTTTGGGCTTGAAATCCCTAGAACACCAATGGTGGCTATTCCTGGCTTCATTCGCCAGCGTAACCCTCACCTTCATGGCTGGTTCCGAAACGGACCTCGGTGCCATGCGTAGTAATTTGATGAAGACCATTTTGTTTGGATTGATATCTTTCCTCTCCCCTTTCATGGGTGGCCTGCTGTTCAGTCATCTCGTCCTTGGTTGGGATTTATCGGCCTCTCTCATAGTAGGCGTGGCCCTCTCGTCCACATCGGTGGCCATAGTCTATGTGGTCTTGGTGGAAGGTGGTCTAGCCCATACTGATGTGGGTAAGTTCATTCTCTCAGGTTGCTTCTTCACAGGTTTGGCCACACTTTCTGCCCTCAGCTTGCTCTTCATCTCAGCCAGCTTTATGCTGCTATTGTTCCTGGCTGCTATGGTCACAGCCGCACTTTTCCTCCCCATTGTATTGAGAGAGCTGCATGCTCGCATCCGTGGTCGCTCCGGCGATATCGAGGTGAAGGCGATACTCCTTTCCGTCTTCCTCTTGGCGGCCATGGGTGAGTTGGTAGGGGTGCAGGCGGTTCTGCCTGCTTACATTCTTGGCTTGATCTCATCATCCACCCTAAGCCAGATGCGCGATGCGGTGGGGAAGCTGAAATCCATAACGTTAGTGTTCCTCAATCCTTTTTTCTTCCTCGGAGCAGGCTCTAACGTCTCACTCTTGGCTATGGCATCTGGTGTGATGATCATCGTGGCCCTCTTCCTGGTCAAAGTAGGCTTCAAGTTCATTGGCGTTTATCCACTGGCCAAGAGATACGTGGGGACCAGCGCCCCTTTCGTCACCCTATTGATGGCCACTGGGCTCACTTTCGGCACCATAGCCGCGCAGTCAGGTCTTTCTTATGGGCTATTGACTATCGATCAGTATTCTATTCTTATCGCAGCCATATTAATGAGCGCTATCATACCCACGCTGCTGGCCAGTCATTGGCTCCCCTCTAAGAAAAAGATTAATAGTGAAGGAACTGCGACTGTAGACCGCTGAGAAAAATCGATTAGCAGTGCAACTTAAAATCTTCTATGCTGTCCGTTGCAGAAAGAAGGATTAATTTACAACTCAAAACGCTTGGAAATGCAGAATTAGATCAACAAACCCCTTTTTTGCTCGCCGATTATACAAGCCCCTGAGCGTTGTTATAATCTAACTCATCCGTAAGGCCAATATCTTTCCGATTTTCTTTGCTTATAGAGACGATTCTCCTCCTTAGCCCAAGTCAAAACCGCTTCGTACTCCTCTCTGCTGAAGGCGAGCTTTTCAGGCAAGTTCTCGAATAGATCCCATGACATCTCACTTGGATGGGAATTATCTGGCCAAAAAGCTAGTTCACCGCATACCACCACTCCGTCCCTCTGCGTCTTGCTCGAGATGGGTATGAGGTTGCAGCCGCACTCCTCTTTCAATTCCCGTATTGCCGCTTCCTCGAAGCTTTCATCTTCTTCCACCTTTCCACCCGGCATCTCCCATCCATTCCTCTCAGGATTGAACACCATGACGAATCTTTCCCCTACGAAAGCCACGCAGTAGACCCATTTCATTTCCTTCCCACCACGATCATAGCGTGATCTTTCTCGAATGGCTCCAGTTGTATTAGGTCCTGCACCTCCATCCCTTGTGTTTGGAGATATCTTTTCGCTTCCTCGAATATCTTTAGAGGCTCTCTGGTTACATCCTCCGAGCGAGCTTTGAGTGAGAGCATCCCTGCTGCAGCATTAAAGACTTTCATGGCCTTAACGAAGATGCTGGCTTGTCCCTTCTGAGCGATGTCTTGGTAGATTACATCCACCTTATCCACCAAGAAGAACAAGTCCTGCGGTTTGGTGGCATCCCCTAGTATAGGAATCATGTTGCGGCGACTCTCACAGACCGCTACCAAATCGCGAAAGGAGCGCGGAGAGATTTCCACACAATACACTACTCCGCTGCGAGCGATGTCAGAGATATGGCTGGCCGTTGTACCAGAGGCGGCTCCGAGATACAGCACATGAGAATTTTCTTTAATGGGACAGGCCAGTCCTCCCAATCTAATATACGCTCCAAGCTTGCTTCGTCTCGGCGACCATTCTCTATACTCCACGCCTTCGAATTCTAATACTCTCTCACCATACACGCGGGTGCCTGGGGCTAGATTCCTAGTGAACAGGCTCTCCCCATCCCAATATACCCCTTGAATCCTCGTCTCTATAATCCTGTGCTCTTCCATGTCCTCATTCGATTAAAGGCTAATGGCGAGAGGACTTAAAGAATGGTTGTGAAACATAAAGCCGCAGATGGAAAATGCACGTATATGGGGGTATGCCGATTAGGCTAAACGCATCGAGGAGCTCTAATTGATTTGAGAAAGGCAGCAGAGTCATATTATGACTTGGTTCGCTAGTTTTCTAATTTTTAAGAGACGGTACAAGCATCGTTCCACTTTATGGATTTATATTATAAGCACATCTAGTAAGAATTGACATCCTATTTCCTTAGAAGAGCGACCCTATACCCACAGACTTAGTGAACGAAATAGATGATAGCCTTTCCTGGGTTGCTGATGAGCATCGCTGAACTCATTTCCTTACCAGGTATTCAACGATGCCATAGCCTACCTCATCATCCATGGTGAATTTCGCCAGGCACTCATGCATATGCGAAATCACCTTCCCATCACGTGAAGGGAAGGGCAAGGTCGCCTTGTGCTTTATCACCGACTTAATGCCATGGACATCACCTTCTTTATCATGCAGCGCCATGTATACAGTGTTAGGGCTACCGTCCCTATTATACTCGGTGACGATGTCCGCTCGGACTATGGGCACGTTCTTGCCATCCATATGGATGAAGCCCGCATCCACTTCACCTTTCTCCATGAATAGCTTGGTCAGATTGAAGGCAAAGTGCTCATCGAATTGACAGGTTATCCAAACCCACATCTTGGGGGCGTTCCAATCCCGTACCCCCCATGAATGGTCTCTCTCTCCCAAGGCGTTGAGGTCATAGACACGATTACCTATGTTCAACTTGCCCACGATCTTGCCAAACTGCTCGACGTGCTCTGAAGCTACCGCTTGGGCAATCTTCTCTTTTTCGCCGCTAACACTCTCACGATAATTATATGGCAGATTTAAAGCCGAGAACTCCAAATCGAAGGTAACTGTTTCTTTATCCCCCTCTTTGTGGATTCGGGGAAGCTGGCCCGAAAACTGCAATCTCCACTTCTTCTCATCCTCAATCTTCGTAAATCGGAGGCCTTCAGCGCTGAGCTCGTTGTCTTCCATGACAACGGAGTTCTTAACCCCGAGCACGTGTCCATCAGGCAAGAGCAGGTAACAAAAGATCTCCTTCTCCTTCTTGTTCGGTTTCAAGCCTATGCGCATGAAGCCGCAAATATCCTGCCCGCGATCGTAGAAGTTGAAGTAGAAGCTCTCACTCCACTCCTCTTGGCTTCCGAACTCATGGATGACATCGCTGCTCAAAGAATTCACATCTCCTCTAGGTAAATGACACCTTCATTACCGTCGAGGGTTACCTGCTGTCCTGTCTTTAATATTTTCGTAGCCCCCTTCACCGCCGTGACCGCCGGTAAGCCATATTCCCTCGATACTACGGCCCCATGGGATAATATGCCACCGGTCTCGGTAATCAGTCCCGCGATCTTGGGAAATACTGCGGTCCAGCCAGGATCCGTATTCGAGGTCACGAGGATCTCGCCCTCTTGTACTTCTGAGATATTCTCAATGGACTCCACCACCCTGACCCTGCCTCTGGCCAATCCTGGGCTAGCCGAGGCTCCGGGTAATCTCATCACATTACCTAATTCATACACTGTATCATCGAATTCGAGGTCTCCTCTCAAGAACTTGGGAGGAAGCCTGTTCCTCCAACGCTCGAACTCTCGCCGCCTCGAAGCAATCTTCGATTTGAGCCCCTCTACATTCCTAGGTTGAGAACGAGCCATTTCGAATATCTCTTCCTTGCTAAGGAAGAAGATGTCATCTTGCCTATCAATCCAACCCCTTTCCTTAAATCTGCGCCCATACTCCATGAACAATCGTCTGGTTCGCAACAATATATGGTCTAGGTAAAATCTTTGGTTTTCGCGGAATTGAAGGTAAGTCTGCGCATATTTGATCATCAATCGCATGATGCGTTTACGCACCAAACCCCCCTTCATCCTGCTCACGTGCAGAAGCACTTCTCTTTCCGTGCGCTCCCTCTCCTCTCTCCTCCTTCTCTCCTCCTCTTCCAAGTCCAGGTGTTGAACTTGGACTAGGCTGCGTAGAATATCTACCACCATTGCGGGATCATCTGCCCATCTTGGAAAATAGAGCTCCCTTGTATGCGATCTACAACCATAAAGGACTAGAAATTGCTGAAACTCTTTGCGGAAAGCTTCGAAGCGAGGGTCATTCATCATAACTTCAAGGAATGACGAGGAAGGCAACTTTTCCAGATACTCTTTAATCACAGCTTCGCTCTTGGCTTTGGAGGCCAATGCTGCCAAGGCGATATTGGTTTTGATTGTTTTGTTATCCGGCAGTCCAGATATGAGTTTAGAATACAGCTCCCCATTGTGATCCTGGAGCCAATCCTGTAGCCATCTTTTTAGCATTAGATTAGTTCCTATGGAGTGTGTGACCATTCCATAGCGTATGAGGCGATAGTGCTTGATGAACGCACCCTCTAGCTCCCTGAATACCTCCTCTAAGGCCTGGTCCTGATAATTTTTAAGGTCGTAGCCATCAAAAATCTGGCAATATTCCATGAAACTTTCCGCCCATTTTCTATAGGCCTTATCCGTGCGATTGATCATGCCATCTGGATCCATGACCGCTATCCTTAATTCCGCTAGCAATCTTTTTCCCAAACGTGCCCTAGCATTGGCGATACGATCTTGGTCCTTCAATGGGAAATAATTCAGTAACTCCTTCGTGCGAGAGAATCTTGGGTTATAGCTGAAAACTCCTTCTAAAACCTCGGTGTTGAAGTAAACATGACCCTTGTGGAGGCGTAAAAGCTCGATTTCCGCCAGGTCTCGGTATCCCATGATTCGGGCGCCCTCATGGTTGACGATCTCTGTCAAATAATAACCCAGCCAAGAGAAGAAAAGTGGCGAAGTCACATCTGCCCAATACTCATCACCATAGGCGCGAGTCCAGAGAGTCCCACTTTCTTTATCCAGTGTGGTTATAGGTCTTGATTGCAGTAGATAGATTTTTTCACCTTCGATAGCCCACTCCACATCCTGTGGGCATTGGAAGAAGTCCTCTAGCTTGGCTCCAAGCCGAACCAGCTCCTTAATTTCAGCATCTTGTAAGGAGGGCTCGCCCTGCTTTGCTTCTTCAACCTCTACCGGGCCTCTCATCTGCTCGTCCAAATAAACTGCTTTGGCCTTTCTTGAAATCTCCTTGCTCACGATTCGGCCGTGTCGTCTTTCGCAGCGAAACCGATCTGGAACAACCATTCCTGAGGCTATGCTCTCTCCTAGTCCCCATGAGGATTCGATTATCATCATTCCGTTTTCAGGATCCAGCGGATCCCTAGTGAATAGAATTCCGGATGAGCGGGAGTTCACCATTCGTTGCACTATCACGGCCACACCCCCGATTGTCGCATCCTTGCACGTATTTTTCCTATAAGCTAGCGCCCTCTCGTTGAAATACGATGCCCAGCAGCGCTTCACGTATCGAGGGACATCCTTTACGGTGACGTTCAGATATGTGTCCTGCTGGCCTGCGAAGGATGCCTTGACTAAATCCTCTTCCAGGGCTGAGGAGCGCACAGCCCATAAAGAATCTTCTCCCATGGCTCTAACCTCCTCTTCGAATTCGCTCCTTACCCAAGGTTCAACGTCGGCTTGGGTTATCAGATCTCTAATCTTTCGGGAGGCGGCCTCCAAAGCGCCCTCATCATCGAAGTCGAGATTAGTCAACGTCATTTGGATGATTGGTCCTAATCCCATCTTCTGGAGGAACTTTTCGTAGACCTTAGTGGTTATGACAAACCCTTCTGGAACAGGAAAGCCATTAGATGCCAAAATTGATAGATTGAATGCCTTTGAGCCTACTATGTCCTTTTCTTCAGGCTTTACCTCGCCCAGCTTTAGTGTCTTCCTGTCCATGACCCTCTCATCCCTTTAAAAGTAGATAATCACATCAAAGCCTGAATGCGGTTCGCCAGCATTAAAGGATTGGGGAGACAATAAATCCTTAAACATAATTTGGAATGGCCATTACCTTAAAATGTGAATCTTGATCAATAAATCTCTTGACTGATTGAAATAAACGAAGGATATAAGGAATCGAAGCTTTAATGGTGGATGATGAGCAGCATTTTACATGATATCGCTAAGCTGGTGAGGTCGAGGGAGAGGAGTCTACCGCAGGGATTCGACCGAGGTGAGGAAATCGGCAGGGGGGCCGATGGAAGCCCTACATGCGCTATAGATAAGGTGGCTGAAGACGTCATCTTGGATTATGTGGAGAGTAATGATCTTCCTTACAATGTGCTCTCAGAGGAAGCAGGTTGGGTAGACAGAGGGAAGGATCGAACTTTGGTAGTTGACCCCATAGATGGTACTTACAACGCGATAATGGGAATACCCTTCTATTCCGTTTCTTTGGCCATCGGGAATCGCAGCTTATTGGGAGTTGAGGAGGGCCTTGTGCAAAACCTGGTCACAGGGGATATTTATTACGCGAAGAAAGGACGAGGCGCGACTTTTAACGGGGAGCCGATACATACACGCAAATTCGACAGTAGAAGAAGTGTGTTCCTGGTATATCTTGGCAAATATTCGAGTGCTAGCAATTTTAATTTCGCTAAAAGAGGGATGAGGGCCCGGGCCATGGGCTGCGCCTCTCTTGAAATGTGCATCTTGGCTCAAGGAAGGGCTGATGCCTTTTTCATGGATTGCGAGGTGTATGAACGCTCCATTAGAGTGGTAGACATCGCCGCCTCCGCCCTTATCCTAAGGGAAGCTGGCGGAGAGATACTGGATATGAATGACCGACCATTGGACATGGAATTCGACCTTAAGGCTAGAAGCAATTTCATAGCGTATGGAGATGAAGAGCTGAGGAGGTGGGTGATGTGAAACTAGGTCTGACGGCCAATGTCAACGTTCCAGACGCGCCAAGGCTAGCCCGAATGGTGTGTGAATACCTCGAGGGACAGGAGCTGATATTAGAGGAGGCGATAGCTACTGTGCTAGGCAGAAAAGGGGTCCGAATCGAAGACATGAAGGTCGATGTGATGATTACCATTGGAGGAGATGGTACAATACTTCGAGCGCTGATGCGCAATGAAGCCCCCATTTTTGGCATTAATGCTGGGGATCTGGGCTTCTTGACCGAGATCCAAGAAGATATGCTTGAGGAGGGTTTGGAAAGAGTCATTCGCGGCCAATATCATATTGAGGAGAGGAGCAAACTGCGCAGCGAGTTGGCGGGTAAGCGTCTTCGGGATGCCACTAATGAGGTTGTGGTTCATACTGCACATATTGCTAAACTGCGTCATTTTAGAGTGTTCGTGGACGGAGAGTTGGCCATTGATGTTAAGGCGGACGGCATAATCGTCTCCACTCCTACAGGTTCCACATGTTACGCCATGTCGGTGGGGGCTCCGATTTTGGATCCGAGGGTGGATGCCTTAGTAATAGCGCCCATGGCTCCGTTCAAGTTCGCGGGGCGTCCTACGGTCGTGCCCGCCAATAGCGACATCTCAATTGAGATACAGAGGCCTAAGCCTTGTCTTATAGTGGTGGACGGTCAAGAGGAAGTTTCCATGGAAGGCAACGAGGAACTTCATTTCACAACTTCGGATAAAAAGGCCCGCTTTGTTTCTCTGGGAAGAACCTTCTATACCAAGATGCGAGAGAAGCTTACAGGCGGACCGTGCTGGGCATGAGGACAGTATATGCCATTAAAAGGGATACTCTGCACATGATCAATGAGGCTGCGATCCATACCTATCCCAATGAGTTCTTGGCAGCCCTGAAGGCCGAAAAGGGGGTGATTTCCGAGATAATCGTTCTACCGGGTACGATTCAAGGAGATCACCATAGCATAATGTACATCCATATGCTCCCAGCTGATTATTCCATCGTTGGTTCAGTTCATTCTCATCCCGGCTATAGCAACCTCCCTTCAGAGGCGGATCTTGAATTTTTTTCTTACTTCGGCGGAGTGCATGTTATTACTTGCTTACCTTACGATGAGACAAGCTGGAAGGCCTACAATTCGAATGGAAGAAGGATACCTTTGCAGATCGTTCCTTGAAACATTTGCCTGAATTGATGTGCAAAGAGCAAAGCGCGTAGCGTGGCTCATTTAAATCAAGAATTGTGATGAAATGGAGCCATTGATGTTTTTAACTTTAGCATTCCAAGAATCGCTGAGTAAAACTTGCGTAGATGTGTGTGCGTTTTGATTCATCAAAGCCATGGTGAAGATACTAAAACCGACGCAGGAGTCTTCCTTGCGCGCCTAGGAGCAAAATGCCGGATTTTGAATCGAGGACGAACGCTCTAAAAATTCAATCCATCCGACCGCTGGTATCAGAATATCCTGCTTCCAGGACCGATATTGCCCCTGGCTATGGCACCTGGTCCTATTAGAGATTTCTCCCAGATGATCGTTCCCGGTTCGATCATGGAGTTGATACCGGTCTTGACATCATCTCCCATAACAACTCCTAGTTTTCTCCTCCCAGAATCAAGTGATTTGCCTTTTAGGGATACGCGTACATTTCTGTCATCAAAGCGCAGATTGGCCACTTTGGTCCCAGCGCCAAAATTGCATCGCTCCCCTATGATGCTATCGCCAACATAGTTATGATGGGGTATATGCGATTGGGCCATGATTATAGAGTTTTTAATCTCCACCGATGCCCCCACTCTGACATTAGGCCCAAGGCACGTGCCGCTGCGAATGAAGCAATTGGGTCCTACTTCACAGCCTTTGGATATGTAAACGGGGCCTAGGATGTAGGATCCAGACCGAACCAAAGCTCCGCGCTCTATCACAACGTTACCCTTGACCACTGAGCCTGGTTCTACTTCTCCTTCAACCTTCCTCTCCAATCGAGACATGAAGATTTCATTGGCTTTAAGCAGATCCCAAGGCCTGCCGACATCTATCCAATCACTCGTCAGGCGATAAATAGCCACCCCCTCTCTTTTGGCGATCATTGTCAAGGTGTCGGTTATTTCATATTCTCCTCGTGGCGAGGGTGGCGTGCTCTTTAAACTATCGAAGACATCAGGTTTAAAGATGAAAAGCCCTGCATTAATCAGACTCGAAGGTGGATTTTTTGGTTTCTCTAGGATCCGGATGAGCACTCCTTCCTTTTCCTCAATGACCCCGAAGGAGGAGGGATCTGACACCTCGACCGCCCCCATCACCGTGCGCCCATGATCTTGGAATGCAACCATCATGGAACGAACATCCCTTTCTGAAATCACCACATCCCCATTCACACAGAAAAAAGGCTCATCCATTATCGCCTCAGCATGACTTATGGCATCGGCGGTGCCCCGGCGCTCTTTTTGCTCTAGATAGGTTATCTTAATACCCATTTCCGAGCCATCACCATAGAACTCCTTTATCCTGTTTGACTTCCATCCTACCAGCAATGCTACATCTTTGATTCCTGCGCAGCTCAGTGCCTCTAGAATATGGCTCAGGAAAGGCTTGCCGGCGACCAACAGCAATGGTTTAGGAATGTTGGAGGTCAAAGGTCTTAACCTCGTCCCCTCCCCTGCTGCCAGCACTAGAGCTTTCAAGCCAAGCACCTCCGGATCGTCTCTTCCGCCATCATGCCTAATTTCTTTAGATTCTCTTTCTTCTTGGCTTCCACGGTCATCCTCACCTTCGGCTCGGTCCCCGATATCCTTACCAAAACCCATCCTTCCTCGAACTGAGCTCTATAGCCATCCAGCTCTAACATCTCTTGGAAAGGCAGGGACGCTATGGCTTGGCGGATTTTCATCTCGATCTCGCTTCGTCTTGCGGGTGGGAAGGCGAAAGACTTTCTAATCACTGGATAGAGAGGTATGGAGTCTATCAGCTGCGAGAGTTGCGCCTTTTCGAGTCTTGATAGAAGGAAGGCGGCAGCATAAATCCCATCAGGACAAAAGGTCTGCTTTGGGAAAATGAAGGTGCCAGAAGGCTCTCCTCCAAACTCTGCACCCGTCGTTTTCAGCACTTCGGAAACGTATACATCTCCTACCCTAGTTCTAATGACCCTTTTCTTTACTAGATCATCAAGTACCATCGAAGCGTCTACTGGTGCTACTACTTCTTTGGCTTCTGTAAGGATGGTGAAAAGAGCAAGCAACCTGTCGCCGTCTACGAATCTGCCTCGTTCGTCGAAGGCCACCATGCGGTCACCGTCCCCGTCGTGAGCGATCCCTAACTTCGCGCCTTTCTTGACCACCAAGTGCCTTAGATCCTCTAGATTTTCCTCGGATGGCTCAGAAGGTCTACCGGGGAAGAATCCATCTTCTTGGCAATTCAATCCCACAACAGAGCAGCCCATGCGCCGAAAGAGCAAGGGTGAGACTGAACAAGTGGCACCATTACCGCAGTCTATGACTACTAAAGATGACTCGCTAGCTCCCACAGAATCTAGGATAGATTCAATATGGTCCTCTATCGCCCCTGAATGCGTTCCGATTCTCCCCACCTGCTCCCAACTGACCAATCGCTGCTCCCTTGCTTTGATAAGCTCTTCCACATTGCGCATCTGCTCATTCCCAAAGGCGGATCCATCTGGATTCCACATCTTAACGCCGTTGTATTCAGGAGGATTATGTGATGCCGTCACCATAAGACCAGCATCATATGCTTTCGCGGCCCTGGCTAATGTCGGTGTAGGCAGTGTTCCAGCGTAGGCTACGTCGCATCCCGTGGACATGATTCCCGCTGAAAGCGCAGAACTGACCATGTCCCCACTGCTCCTGGTGTCCTTCGCTAGAAGGATCTTATCGAACATTGAGCCTACCGCTGCACCAATGGAAATCGCCAACTCTGGTGTCACATCCTGGCCGATGATGCCTCTGATGCCTGAAGATCCGAACAATGACATTTGAACGAATGTGAAGCGCTAGTACCTATGATAAATGTTTTTAGACCGATAATACTGGCCCTAAATCATCTTTCTGCTCTATTCTCTTTAAATCTGGCTATACATCCAGCACTAGCCAGTAATCATTCTAGAGCATCGAAAGGTATTAAAGCAAAGTTTTGCTGGGTAAGGGTCATTATACAATAAATTTTATATATAGGTCCTGAGTATTACATACTGGGTCATGTGCCAGCACATGGCCAGGATAAACTGACAGGAGGGACATCCTTTGGTGATGGAGAAAATTAGCCTTGATAAGGCCAAGGAGATCGCTAAGAAGAAAGGTCTCAAGCCCGGCCGTGTAAAGGGCACTGATGGTGTGCAGTTCACGAAAGGGAACAACGCTCGTCTGGAGATCATCAACTGGGAAGAATTCGAGAAGACTCTTAACAAGAGAGGCTTGGCGGTCTTCGAGAGCGGCGGCTGGATGAAGATAATGAAAAAATGAGTTAGGAAACACTTTTTCCTTTTATCCCCCCTTATCAGATTTCTCCGCCAGCTACTACTTATCTGCCTTCTCCCTAAATCTTCATCATGAGCCAGTTTCCTTCTTTTCCTTCCTTACCCTTGAAGCGTATCAGAGCGTAAGAACCTTTGAGGCGTTGACCTTCCAAAGAGAAGACTAACTTATCATCAGACCGCTCCTGCAGCGAATAGTTTCCCTTATCCCATATTCGCACCTCTCCAGCTCCATAGTTTCCTTCTGGTATCGCACCTTCGAAGTTGGCATACTCTATAGGGTGATCCTCTGTCTGTACCGCCAGCCTCTTCAGGCCCTTCTTTTCAGGCACTCCCTTAGGCACAGCCCAACTTTTCAGCACGCCATCCAACGAGAGCCGGAAGTCGTAATGCAGGTGTGAAGACTTATGCTCCTGGACAACAAAGATCCTCAACTTCTCATCGCCCTCATCTCCCTCGGGCTCGTTGGTACGCTGAAAGTCCCTTTTAGACCTATACTTATCTAGCCTCATTTCATATCTCTCAGGCCGTCATGGGCTACATAAATATTTCAAAATCTCAAATGACCTGGCTCGAAACTCATCATCAAGGCCCTATATCGATGGCAGTGGATATGCGAAAGCGGATGCGCAGTTCTCGATCAAAAGCCTTCTTGAAGCCTTTTGCATGCGACTCAGCTCCCCATATCTCCAATTGGCAATCTCCTTTAGCAGTAATCTCCAAGACGGCTTCATTCTCATTGACGCTAACGAATCTGGCATGATCGATAAGACTGCAATGGCTGCGATCCAAGGCCTCAGAGATTCTTAAGAAGGTGGAAAGCATGACGACCATCCTTTGCAAGCGTGGACTGAGGGACTCGAGTTCCGTGCTCTTCTTTCCCAAAGACCTTTTCCTATGATATTTCACTAGGCAGGCCATGATCTCGATCTCCCCCTGATCGAAGCCCAGCAGCTCTGCATTTCGAACTATGTAATATGAATGCAGATGGTGGTTCGTGAACGATATGAAATCACCGATATCATGTAAGTAGGCGGCATAGCGTAGAAGCTCCCTCTCTCTTGTCCCGAAGTTGTGAAGCCCTTCCTCCTTTGCGCTGTCGAATAGCTCTAGGGCAAGACGGACCACAATATTAGCATGCGTTTCATCTAGGTTACAGGAGCGCCCCAACTGCAAAACGCTGCGCTCCCTAACTGACATTTTTTGATGCTCAGAGAATCCTTCCATGTTGGATAAATAATCAACAAGCATCCCATCCAACAGACCCCTCTCCGACACCATTATCTCTTCTAGTTCCAGCTCTTCCATCAAGGTTTCCAGGATCGCCGCACCACCGATGATGATATCGGCGCGCTCGGGGTTGATTCCGTGCACCTTTCTCCTCTCATGAAGATCAAGGGAACAGAGGAGGGATATTGTCTTCCTTAGCTTGTTCAGAGTCAATACGTTTTCTTTGCCATTGGAGCTGTTGAAGTTCCTCATAGCGACTTCGTGGAGGTTGACAATGGTGCCTGAGCTGCCCACTGCTATCTTAGTCCCAAAGGCTTTCACCTTCTGAACCGTTCTTACGCTCTCAGCCTTAACGGATCTTTTCATTTGCGCATATTTCTCGGGATAGATCGGCCCCCTCATATCAGGGCTGAGGAACAAGTTGCTTATTCTGATGGCTCCTAACTTCAGTGAGTCCAAATACAAGTACTCCGAATTTCTTCCCACAATTACCTCAGTGCTGCCGCCACCAATATCGATGAATATGGCCAGCTTGTCTCCGAAGTGGAGACCTGAGGAGACGCCTAAAAATATGAGCCTAGCCTCTTCCCTGCCTGAGATCACTCTCACATCAAGCCCTGCCTCGGCTCTTAGCCTGTCTAAGAACTCAGCTCGATTTTGCGCCTCTCTCGTAGCGGATGTTGCCACCGCTATGAATTCCTGCGCCCCGAAAGCTCTTCCCATCTCCACGAATCTCTTACAGACAGTGACGCCACGCTCCATCGCTTCCTCGGACATGATGAAATTATGGAACTCACCCTCACCCAGGCGCACCACCTGCTTCTGTTTAGAAAGGACTGAGTAAGAATAGTTAGGATTCAATCTCACCACGAAGGCGCGAATGGAGTTCGTTCCTATGTCGATGAAAGTGACTACTTTGCCCTGGAAGGCCATTAGTTCACGTCCCAAATGATTTCTACATCTCGTCCCGTCACTCTTTGAAGGAGGTCGCTCTTGGCCTTAGCGTCCTCATCCTCCATATCAATCGGTGGGGTAGCAAGGCATCTTATGATTATCTTATCACAGGTAACTTCGCATGATATTTCCTTCACCTTTGTACCGTGGGAACTATCCAATCCATCAGCGAGTCTTAATAAGGCGGCTAGGGCTTCGAGCCTCCTCCTTTCCTTCCCACTCATGTTGCAGATGAGGGGGTGATTTTTCTTGGGCAATGCCTTGCGGTGATAACGGGCCACGCTTGCAACCATCCTCCTTTCATCCTCATCCAATGGCAACCCCTCAGCTTCCATTATCATCCGCTGCGATGTCTTATGATGCTTCACCCTCCCTTCTCTCCATCCGATGTCATGTAGCGCGGCTGCGCAGCGTAGGAGGAATCGGTCCTTATCTTTAAGGCTTAATTCATCACAGAGGGAATCAAAGAGTGCTGTGGAGAGGCGGATTACCTGCTCTGTATGACTGTCCTCGCCAAGGTAGTTCTTGTAGATCATCCTGATCTTTTCGAATCTATCGTCCTCCATGTCCACCGCGGCTTTGGAATCGTGATTCGGTTCTGCCTTCCCGCTCAATAGAATCTCCGCTAGGCTCTTTGGACGCCCCTCATTCAAGATTTCCTTGGCCGCAGCTTCGACATCGTACTGCACGCGCCGCAAATTCACCTGCAAGGGGCGAACCCGCATCAAGGCGTATGAGGCACGAGGGTCGCCATCCGATTGTCTGCCCACGGCACCAGGGTTAAGAAAACGGGTATTTCCAACTTGACGGTAGAAGGGGAGATGCGAATGCCCACTTATGACAATCTCAGCTTTGGCCTTGGAGGCCAATTCCCTGAGTCTGTCTTCCTCGGTCTCAGGCTCCAATCTCTCGGTCATGGAATCGGGGCTTCCATGCACAACGAGTAGATTCCTACCGCCCCATTTTAATCTCAATGATCTAGGGAGCGACATTATCCAAGCTTTACTGGTATTCGAAAGCCCGCTAAGCGAAAGTTGAAGCAAGGTGGTCTCGTCCTTCTGCGTTTTACCTCTTTTCTTACCATCTAACATTTCTAAGACCCTAACGTCATAATTGCCAATCACGCCTACGCATGGATGGGCCCGAAGCATACTGATGCATTCCTCTGCGTTTCCGAAAGGGCCGAGCAGGTCGCCAGTGCTTATTATGACTTCAGCCCCTCTCTTCTTGGCGTCCTGCAAAACCGCTTCCAAAGCATGATGATTGCCGTGCACATCGCCTACTATGGCCACAGTCATTCCCGGTTTATTCCTAAACGATTCTAGTGCCTCCAAGGTCAAGTCGTGCTCTGCTTCTGCTGCCTCCTCTAGCTTACGCTGAAGCTTGAGCAGAGTCCCTTCTCTTATCATATGATCCCATAGCTGGACGAACTCCTGGTATGACGCATGTCGGAGGGAAGTCCTATCCTCTTTGATGAATCTAAGGCCAGGTTCGATATTTTCCTCATTCTTCTCCCAACTAATGTGGGGATGCCCCTTCTTCAACGAGCTCATCATCTCTTCCAAGCTCTGTATCCAAACATCGCAATCGTGCATCTCCCCCAACTTGTCCTGCATCTTCTTGATCAGCTCGATGGCATCCTTCAACTCATCTTTGAAGAGAGGACGAAAAATTTCTAGGGTATAGCGGAGCCGCTTGGCTGAGATGCGCAGGGCATGATGATCTTCTATGGCCTCAGGGCGATATACGCATTCTTCGCGGAAGAATAGATCGTGCAGGCGCTCCCGCACTAATTCGTGGGCTTTACGGTAGGGGAAAGCACTCCACCCCACGCTTTCCCCATCTTGAGAAGAACTCTTCGGCATTTGGCGCAATGCCCTTCGCATCTCTTCTAGGACCGCACCCTCTTCTAATTCGTTTATGGCAGTGACGAGGGGAGCTTGCAACTCATCCCGGCGCCTCTGCTTCAATTCAAGAACAAATCTAACCCCCGGCAGGGCACTCTCGGGGCATCGATTTCGTACTTCTTGCAGGAACTCAATCTGCACGTCCGTATCCCGAGCCTCTCCCAAGGCTTTTGTCACTCGCCTCATGGATTTGCGCCAGCTCTTCCAGCTTTTGGGGGGGAAGCAGTCTCGGAACACCTCCAGGGCCGAGCGTATCCTTCGGGAGGCCACGCGCATGCGGTGAACGTTCTCTACATCCTCTCTTTCTCGAGCCCCCTTTGCCTCCTTTTCCAAAGCCTCTAAAAGAGGCATCAGGGTCTCCCTGCAAAGCCGCTGCCATGAAGCATCAGGCCTTTCTCTCATGCCAGATTCCCCTGTTCTCGATGAACCATTTCTGTGAATCCATGGGCGCTTCTCCCTTTTTGGGCCTCACACGGACATAGGTTCCATCCGGCCGCAACAATCTAGCCTTCACATTATCCTCTAAATGCTTAGCTAAGATATCATGTATCAAAGCTTCCTTGATTCCTTTATCTCGCACCGGGAAGAGTACCTCCACCCTTCTATCCAGATTCCGAGGCATCATATCGCTGCTGCCCAAAAGGACCTCTTCATCTCCTCCGTTTCGGAAATAATATATGCGGGAATGCTCCAAGAACCTACCTACGATTGAGGTCACGGTAATGTTTTCACTCATTCCCTTGACGCCAGGACGGAGAGCGCAAAGGCCTCTGACATTAAGATCGATCTTCACCCCTTCCTGTGATGCCTGGTATAGGGACTTGATGATCTCTTTATCCAATAAACCATTGAGCTTCCATGCGATATAGCCATTCCCCTGTTCTCGGTGCTTTTCTACCTCTCGGTGGATTCTCTCCAAAATGCCCTTTCGCAGGTTAAGAGGTGCCACCAGAAGCTTACGGTATGAGGGCGCTTCAGCGTAACCAGTGAGCGCATTGAAGAGATTAGATACATCGACGCCGATGTCAAGGTCCGTGGTGATATACCCCAAATCACCGTAGACCTTTGTCGTGACGTTGTTGTAGTTGCCCGAGGAAAGGTGGCAGTAGCGCACGATCCCATCCCGCTCCCTGCGAACTATCATGCACACCTTGGCGTGGACCTTAAGGTCCACCGGCCCATACACCACATGGACACCCTCTTGCTCCATGGCTCTAGCGTAGGAAATGTTGTTCTCCTCGTCGAATTTGGCCTTTAGCTCAACTACGGCTGCGACCTGCTTGCCGCGCTTACGCGCCTCTATTAAAGCATCGACCACGGGAGACTTTTTGTCGATGCGGTAGAGGGTAATCTTAATCGCCAGGACATCGGGATCCTGAGATGCCTGCTGAAGCATGCTGACCACGGGGGCAAAAGAGTCATAGGGATGGAAAAGAAGATGGTCGCGCGCCTTAAGAGAGGGGAAGATGGGCCCTGGCCCGCTAAGATCTCGAGGTACGAACTGGGTAAAAGGTTGGTCCTTGAGATCAGGCCTTTCTAACGACAGCATCTGCCAGAAGTCCACCAATCCTAGAGGTGCTGGATTGCGAAAGACAAGATAGCGAGGTATGTCCATCTGTTTGGCGAGCATGCTCACTAGACTTTCTGGCATGGAAACATCTACTTCCAATCTGACAGGAGGGCCCAAGCGGCGGCTCTCAATCCCTACTTCCACCGCGGTCAACATATCTTCTTCGTCTTCCAGCTGGATCTCAATCTCTGCATCTCGCGTCACGCGGAACGGATAACAAGCGATAACATTCAATCCTGGGAAAAGCAGGTCAAGGTTTGCAGCTATAAGATCCTCCAGCATGATCAAGTCGATGCGGGGGGTGCCGGAAGCTCTTTCTTCCTGCTTTTCCCCACCGGGAACTCGCACGAAACGCTGAAAGGTAGAGGTCGGCACTTTCAGCCTTGCGAATCTTTCCTTGCCCGATGAGGACTGGATGACAATAGCTAGGTTCAAAGCTAAATTGGAGATGAAGGGGAATGGATGATGTGCGTCGAAAGCTTGTGGCGTCAGGGTTGGATATATCTCCTGCTCGAATAGATGACGCAATTTATCTTTGTGGCATTCGCTCAACTCCTCCCATTTATGGACATGCACCCCCGCCTTTTGCAGTTTAGGACGAAGTTCATCGAACCAACATGACGCATGCGCTACCATGAGAGGGCCGAGCCTCTCTCGAACCTTGTCGATAACCATGGCTGGAGGCATACCATCGGCGGTAAACTTGGCTATCCCTCGGGCCATCTGTCGACGGAGATCAGAGACGCGGCTCATGAAGAACTCATCAAGGTTGGAGCCGCAGATGGCTAAGAACTTCACTCTTTCCAGCAAGGGGTGATAAGAGTCCTGGGCCTCTTCCAACACTCTCCAATTGAACTGCAAGGAGCTGAGCTCGCGATTCAGATAGCACTCACCGCTGTCCAGATCGACCTGCTTATTCTTGCTCACTCCACTCCCTTTCTTGCTTCTTTCCCCCATGCACTCATCTCCTTTATGGCTTTTGTAAAATTTCGTATTTCTAATTTCCTTCACATCTGTTTCTTTACTACTCATCACTAGCATCTTCTAGAAAAGCTGGAAGAAATACTCTGGAATATTATCCAAAATTTCCTATGTCACTATTCTGGTATCTTCGCCTCAAGTGCTGAGGAAATCGCATCCTTCAGTTCTTCGAATGTGTAAGGTTTTCGTAAAACCCCTACAAAACCATGACTCCTGAAGTCTGACATGATTGGGTCGTTGGAATAGCCGCTGGAGACTATGGCCCTGACCTCGGGATGCAATTCACGAAGCTTCCTTATAGCCTCCCTGCCACCCATTCCTCCACGAATGGTTAGGTCCATCAGAATCAGGTCGAAACCTTTCCCTGATTTTTGCGCCCTTTGATATGCCTCCAAAGCCTCCTCACCATTCCGGGCACAATCCACCTCGTATCCAAGTGCGGTTAAGAGTTCCGATACGATCTCGAGAATGCTTATCTCATCGTCCATGAGCAGAATTCTAACACAATTTTTATCTTTTAACTCTAAAAGAGGGGCTTCTTGTGAAGTTTTCTTTACAGCGGGAAGATACAACCTGAAGGTTGAACCTCTGCCAACTTGAGAATCAACGGTTATATGGCCACCATGCTTCCTTATTATCGAAAGGGCAACGGTTAAACCCAACCCGCTCCCCTCTTTTTTGGTGGTGAAGAATGGATCGAAAATCCTTGTCAATTCGTTCTCTGGGATGCCGTGCCCTTCATCGGAGAATTCGATCATGATGTAGTTATTAGGGGGAAGGTTAAGTTCATTTGAGCCTTCGATGACAAGATTCCGTGCGGATATGAGCAATTTTCCACCCTCAGGCATGGACTCTATGGCATTGATGATGATGTTGTTTAACGCCTGTCGCATTTGTTCTGGGTCGATCTCAACCATCCATGGATCAGAGGGAAGATCTAGAACAAGAGTCACATTTGAACCTCTAGTGAGCAGATCAGCGGAATCCTTAACCAAAGCGGTCACATCAGAAATTTCCTTGATCGGGTCACCTCCTTGCGCGAAGGTCAACAACTGTTGAGTTAGATTTTTAGCCTTCAAGGCGGAATTTTCTGCATCCTGGAGTCTTCTTTCTAATTCATGAGAAGTGCTTTTCTCCATTCTTGCTAGGGTTATATTTCCTACTATGGAGGTAAGAATGTTATTGAATTCATGCGCGATCCCCCCAGCAAGGCGACCTAAGGACTCTAGCTTTTGCGTACGGAGCATCTCCTGCTCGAATCTTATGCGTTCGGTTATGTCTCGTCCCACGCTCTGTATTTCCTGTAACTTTCCAGAACCGTCAAAAATGCCCCTGGAGGTCCACTGTTGCCAAACTTCATTCCCTTTTGGCAACAGAACTCGATGCTGATAAGAAACGACTGGTCGATCGGAAGTGATGCTTTGTAAACTAAAACTCACCAGCTCCGCATCCTCTTTTGGCATCTCCGGGGAGAATTTTGTGCCTATCAAGGATTGAGGGGTAGAAGAATAATATCTGGCGAAAGCCTGGTTCACAAAAGTGATAGTTCCGTCTGGAAGAGTTCTTTTAATAAGTTCTGTTTGATCCTCCACTACGGCTCTATAGCGACTCTCACTCTGACGTAACTCTTCTTCTGTGCGTTGTCTTTCCTCCACCTCTCTGGAAAGGGCGCGATTGGATTCTAGCAGCTCAGCAGTTCTTTCCCGCACCAGGTTTTCAAGCTTTTCCCTGCCGGTGCGTTCCATTTCCATCATTTGACGCTGTCCATCTTCCAATGCTGTAAGCATCGCATTTATGTTGCTACTGAGCTCACCTATCTCGTCCTTTCCATTCTCTGCTATTCGCCGGGAAGTGTCGCCGCTCTCTGCTATCTCATTTACTTCATTACTTAGCTTGCTTATCCTGGAGATCACCCATGTCTCCATTAACCCGATGGTGAATGCGCCAAACAGGGCGATACTACAGCTCAACGCTAGTAATAGTAAACTCTGACTAGCCTGTCCCTGAAGATAGATGCTTCTAGGTACCTCTGCCCTGATCACAACGATATTCGAGCCATAAACATCGTTAAGGCGCATATATCCTGCTATAGCATCTTTACCTTTTACGCGGTTAGCAGATCCTGTTTGATTGAGTATTTCCATTGCCTCTGAACCGAGCTCGCTCCAGAGTTTGGGGGAATCTATGGTAAAGAAAGAGACCGAAGCTTCCAGGAGATCGCTTAATGTCCCTTGTCGCTCATCATCCATAATTAAACCCATTAAAAGGACGCCATTGATCGGCCCCTCTCCCAAACTGGTCAAGATGGGTTTGGCAGACATCAAAAGGATTTCGTCGTTAACTACCATCATTCCTGTGGTTTCCTCCCCTGCCAACACTTTGGTTATTATGTAACCATCTGGAATCATCTGGGAGGCTAGGCTGCGATTAAAGGCATTTCTAACCTCTTCATCCTCTAGAATTCCTTGCTCAAATAACTCTTGATAAACTAGGAATCCATCTTTATCATAGAAGGCTATTAGATCCAAACCCATGTAATCCAAAGTCGATTGCCCCATATTGGTCTCTATGAAATCGGGTTCTCTGGTGGCAACGAAATAATATACATCATCCCAATTGGACCAGTCTTCTGCCATGGCCCCTATCGAGTCTAGGTCTCTCTCTATTAAACGGGAGAGACGTTCTAGGTTTTTTTCAAGCTCATCTCTTTCCAATCTTTCGAAGTTAGCCATATTTATACTAGACGATAGTATATAAACGGCCAGAATCAGGCCTATTACTATTAAAACCGCGATGCCTATTGTTTTGAATCGAACACTTTCCCACACCTTTCCTTTCTTCATGGCTCGCTCCTTCAGGCAAACGTGGGACTGTTGCTCCTCGAAAATATCTTTGGGAATTATAAGAGGGAAGCACTGGATTACCAAATCTGATAACATCGAAAATTGGGCCTCGGATAGCGACGACAGAGATATAACAATTGAAGATCAAGATCACCCATCCCAAGATGGGCAAGGTTTTAGTATGCAGAGATTATGTTCCACCTCCGCAAGCGAATGCAGGGATAACCAAGCCTGGCCAACGGTGTGAGATTCAGGGTCTCATCGCGTAGGCGTTCGGGGGTTCAAATCCTCCTCCCTGCACCATTCCTCTTTTCTTCGTTGGCTGACTGGGTAGGACATCATTGGTAAATTAGTCTCCTCATCACGTCTCCAGAGTTGTTTATCCCGAAAATTGAGGAAACCTGACTCTGCAAGTCAAACAATGCGCATATATGGAGGCTAGAAATATATGAAGACAGAGACCTCTCCTAAAATAATGGGAGATGACCAGTGCAAACAAATTGTATTGCTATTTTTCCTAAGAATAAATTAGTTGGCTTGGCAATAAATTATGGAACGCTTCGCTCTTAATTTTATTTATTTTATAAAATTATGGAAGAAAGAAGAGGAGAAAGTAAAGCAGAACATATTTAGGAAAAGGGCCATAAATGCATACAGCGGTTATGTAAAGAGGGATTGTTCATGAAAGCCTTAATCGTTTATGATAGCAAAACGGGAATGACCGAGAAGATCGCCCGTGCCATCTCTTCAGGGATGAAGGAAGTTGGAGCTGATGTAGAGATTAAAAGAGCTGCATCTGTGACAGCTGAGGATTTAAAATCCGCAGAGGCTTGGATTTTTGGCTCGCCAACTCACGTAGGCTCCGCCATGGGTAGCGTAAAGCGAGCGCTCAAGTCTGGAATAGCTCTTGGAGCTGCGGGAAAGAAAGGCACGGCTTTCGACACCAGATTCGAAAGGGTGGGAAAGGGTGCGGCGGACAAACTCCGCAAGATGATGGAGGGCGCTGGTGTAGTCATAGTATTACCTCCTGAGTGGTTCGGGGTAAAGGGCATGAAGGGACCTCTCTCCGAAGGCGCTGAGGAAAAGGCAGTGAATTTTGGTCGCAGGATCGCAGGCGCTTTACGGAGTTAGTTATTACAGTAACAGTAATTAATTATTGAATCCCACCATCTTTCCTTTCCTTTTCCACATTTGTAAAAAATAGCAATATCAATCCGGCGAGTACGAAACCAGAGGCTGAAAGGAAGGCGGTGGAATACCCAAAGAACTCAGCCAATAGGCCGCCTATGAGCGATCCCGCAATAGTTCCTACCCCCATCATAGCGTTGTATGCACCAAGCGACTCAGTCTTGAACTCCTTCAAAGCGATATTTGAAACGATGGTCGATCCTGCCACGCTCAGAGTAGCCCAGCACATGCCTATCAACGAGTGCAAGATGCATAAGATGAGCAAAAGCTGGAGAGAACTAAATCCTATCACCGTAACAAGGAAGACTGAGGGAAAGAGAAAAACTCGACCTGAGAAGGCCAAGATCTGCACTTTCTTACCACCGAATCTGGACGTCCACTTTCCCGCGAGAGAGTACGTAAGCGCGGAAGTAACGCTACTGGCCAAATAAATCAAGAAGACCTCGGAGACGCTTAGACCAAGCTCCCGCTTTAGGAATATGGGGAAGGCCGTGTAGAATGTCAGGAAGCCAGTGAAAGCCAGGAGTATCACGATGTAATAGATTTTCAAAGTTAAGGGAAAATTTTTAGGTGAGAGATTATGTGCGCTCATCCTTAGGATGTGAAGGACCTTGGTTGGCGTGTAGCGTCCTCTCTCGAAGTGAAGGATATTATGAGGAGGAACCGTTTCCAAGGTCTCGTGTCTTTCCACCTTCGATGTAGGCTCTGGTACCCATTTGAGCGCTAAAAACGCCGAGGCCAATGCAAGCGCTGCCGCGGTGATGAAGAGGCCGCGCATAGCAGTGACCGTGGTACCATCATTAGCTGCCAATTGGAGCCAAACGGTCCCAAGAATTAACCCAAGTACCCAGCCTACGCCTCCTACTTTGCTGAAATCACCAATGCGTCTTGCCCATTCTTCTTTTTTGAAAGACTCCAATATGATTACAGTACTAACAGGGGCAGCGGCAGCGGCTATTGCGCCAAGCACGAAATTGGCGAAATAATATGTCCCCATATCCATGCTCAATCCCATGAGCATGAGGGCCATAGCCATACCGAGAAAGCCGATGAGGACAAAGATCTTCCTTTTCCTCAGGGTGTCCGATAAATTGCCCCAAAGCACATTAGCCGGGACAGAGGCCATGGAAGAGATAGCTCCCACCAGACCCACTTGGGCCACTGTGCCTCCTAACCCCTCGGTGATGAAGAGAGGGATCATAGGCGAGGTGGAGCCCCCTGCGACATTGTATGGCAGGAATGTATAGTACCAGCGGTCGCCTCCCTGTTTCGATTGCACCCTTTCCCATCCCTCGCCCCCCACCTCTAAGCGAGGATATGAAATTATCTCAATCGATGGCAGCGCTCAAGGCTCATTTCCTCATCACGCTTCTTATCGCCATCTCCAGTTCCTGGGCCCTCAGCGACCCGATCATTATGTGCCTGTTCTTGGGATAGGTGAGCTGTACTCCCTCGTTACCGCTCATGCTGTAGGCGGTGCCCCCGCGCCCATATCTGATCCCCCAACCTCCAAAGTCCCTCAAGGGGCGATAGGTCATGGCCTGGACGCTGACCACGGTGTTAAGCTTCAGGTCGATATACTTGCGATGGAAGGGTCGGTAGCGAAGGAAGAGGCCGTCCCTGCGCACTTCTACGCTAAGTTCCAACGATAGGATGAAGGCAGGGAACAGCACCCCCACCAGCATTAGGATCACGACCATCTGCCAGTCTGTGGCAGGATTGTTGCCCAGGGGGACGCCCAGGACGAGCTGGCTGAAGGCCATGGCCCAGGCCATTAAGGTGATCCCGAAGACAATGGCCAACACCCATGGCTGCCGTAGCCGCTGTACTTCGCGGAAAATCACCCCCTCTTCGAGGATTTCGCTCATGTCAGCACCTTCACGAATATGGCTAGTGCCACCACTCCTAGCCAAGCCAAGGCGACAGCCGCGAATCTCCAGTCATGATTTCGCAGGAACACCCCCAAGGCCACGATCACCCCGGCCAAGGGGGTGGCTATCAATGTCAGGAGGCCCAAGGAAAGAAATCCTATGGCCTTGCCGGCCAAAGCGGCCTCGAAAGCCTGAAAGAGTCCTAGGGTTGCCCCTGGCTCACCGTCGAATGACAGGTACATAACGATTCCCAAAACTAGCAGCGCAATGCTCATGCACATGCCAACCCTCAGGGTGAGTCTTAGGGCATTCCTGAGCATATGATCTGCTTGGGCCCTGGCAATCATGGCATCACCCCCAGGGCCTTTAGCGCCATGAGCGCCGCCACAGAAACAAGGACGACGGAGAAGACCAGCTTTAGGGTCCTCCCTTGGACACGGCAAGAGAGCCTAGACCCCGCCACTGCGCCTAGGAAAACGCCGATGGCCACCACTGCGGCAAGAAGCGCCTGGATGAGCCCGAACTGATAGTAGACGATGGCCCCTGCCAGGGCAGTGAGGCCTATCATGTAATTAGAGGTGGCGCAAGCTGCCCTCAAGGGCACTCCCATCCACAGCCTCATGACTGGTACATTAATAACCCCTCCCCCTACGCCCAACATACCGGATTGTACCCCTCCCGTGAGCGATCCCAGCATTCCCTTGCCCAAATTTCGTGTTGCATATTCAACATCACGGTCCCCTTCTTTGTAGGCGCAGGACAAATCCAAAACCCCACAATCATAGGAGGCGCAGACCGCTTCTTCGCTCTTTTCTCGGGTCATGGAGAAAGCGGTGTAAAGAAGGACCCACGCGAAAACGGCTGCCAGCAAACGTTGATCCATGTATACCGCAAAGAGTGCACCTATCAAACTTCCTAAGGAAGTTACTGTGCTTAGGACTAATCCCAGCCGAACATTGCTGAGTCCTTGCCCTACATACTTCGAGGATGAACCTATCGATGTGGCTATCACAGCCATGAGACTTGTCCCTATGGCCTGCTGCATAGAATATCTGAAAACCAGCGCTAACACTGGCACGATTATTATGCCGCCTCCCAAACCCAAGAGGGATCCTATTAAACCCGCCAAGGAAGCGAAGAGGATGATCCCTAGAGCCGTCAGCGGCTCCATGAGTGTGAATCCTGTATCAGTTAGATAATCATTCCTCAATGAGTTCCTCCTGTGCGTCGATATCCTTGTATGACTCAATCCCCACCCTAAGATGAAGCATAGTTATATCCAAGGGGCAGCACTACTAACTACGATGAAAAAGGAAAAGCGAGCCGCTGATCCCGCGTTCACTGATCAAACGAACTTCCAAAATATCTTGGAGGAAATGTCGGAGGAAGAGAAGGCGCTCCTGACCGTTATGGAAGGCTTTGGGAGGCTTTTGGACGAGGCTTTCCCTGAGGGAATGACATTCGATGAAGTGGTGGCAGTCCAGCGTGCGGTAAACACCTTCCTTATGGATTTCTTACAAGACATGCACGAGGCGGAGGTAGGCGAGCTTCTGCATAGGGGTTCAGGAAATTGAAAAGGGGCCAATGGCGATATGCAAAACAAGAGAATCCATAACACACGAAATAACGAGCACAAGAATAAAGATAAAGAGAAGAAGCCTCGACCTTAGACTTGAAAAGGTGATGGTCTGAAGCTGATACTGGTGCGTTATGCGGAGATCGGGCTCAAGAGCCAAAGCGTGCGCAGACGCTTCGAATCTTTGTTGGTGGATAATATTTTAAACGCACTGGCAGCCGCGGGCCTGGAGGGCTTGGTGCTGAGAGAGCATGGTCGCATATTCGTAGAGACAGCTGATTTGGAAAGGGCGGCAAAAGCGCTTTCACGAGTTTTCGGTATCGCTTCGATTTCATTGGCAGAGCGCTGCTCTAGCGATATGGAGGAGATGAAAAGCGTTATCGCCTCATTCTCCCAGCCTTTTCTCCATCAGGGTCAGAGCTTCGCTGTTCGAGCTCGACGTACAGGGGACCACCCCTTCACCTCTATGGATATGGCCAGGGAGTTAGGCTCAGCCATATATTTGGCCAATCAGTGGAAGGAGGTGGGCGTTAACCTCGACTCCCCAGATGTGGAGTTCTTCGTCGAGGCTCGAGACAATAAGGCCTACATCTTCACGTCTTACATTCCTGGACCTGGAGGGCTTCCCCTTGGTAGCCAAGGAAAGGTGCTGGCAGTAATAGCAGGAGAGCGTGATGCCTTAGCTGCCTGGCTGTTGATGAAGCGGGGATGTAAGGTGGTGGCAATGGGAGAGGAGAACGACCCAGGGATTAATCTCCTCAGGAAATGGGATTCAGGGATGAAGATAATGACAAATGATGACATAGAAGAAGCAGCTAAACGCCACAGGGCCATGGCGATTGTCTTTGGCTACACTCTCAACGAATTCGAAAAAATTAAATCCGTGGATGCAAGAGTGCCAGCCTTCTTCCCCTTGGTAGGCATGGATGAAAAGGAGATAGAGAAAAGATTGGAGCGCATTAAGGCTTGATTACTTGCCCTTGCGCTCGTTCGCCCTGATAGAGGGCCTTACACGCTCAGCCCCTTTTCCTTTGTTCATGAGACCCCGGCCGCGCTTGCCCGCGCTCGTGAGCCCGCGGTACACCCTGCCCTTGTGCTGAGGCTCGGCGATCCATGCGTACACGGGATCATTCCTAATGGCGGGATGGTGCTTGTCAATCATTATGACCTCGTACCAAACATTCTTCCCGTCATCGCCTACCCAATACGAGTTGAGCACTTCCAAGTTGGGGTAGCGCTTGGCGGCCCTTTCCTCGCAGATTCTCTGTAAGCTCTTCTCCATGGTTATCTTATTCATACCTTTGCGCTTGGCGCGTCGTCCACGGCGTATCTTGCGCTTCTGCAGGGAACCGCGGCGCACATGGCCACGAACTATTATTATGCCTGGCTTAGCCTTATATCCGAGTTTTCGTGCCCGATCCAGACGGGTGGGCCTTTCTACGCGGCAAAAGTTCTCCTCTTTCCGCCATTGGATGAGTCTTTCCCACAGAAGCTCACCCACATAGGTCTTATCGGGATTCTTCCAGGCATCCTCAATATAATGATACAATCCCTTGCCAGATGGGCCTTGTGTGGCCTCGTCATCTGCAGGGCTCGCTTGCTGCTTTTGCTCGGACATTTATACACCTCGCCGTCGAAACGGTCTTCGGATTCACCCTAGGGCACATCTCCACGCGACCACCCAAATGGGTCGCGAAATAGGGCAAGTTGGACAATCTATATAAATGCAGTGCTCAGCTAGGCCTGGAATTGTTGGCTAAAGATTATCGCGTATTAGTGATTTGCATGACCACATCACGCTTAAAATCTTTTTTCTTGTCATTCTTATTCTCATTCCCCACTCAATACTGAATGGATCAAATATAGTGATAATCGGGAATTCCTACCGAATCGAGGTACTCGTGATCGGCAAAAGAATATTTGTTGATCACTAGGTATTAGGTTCGAAGGTGAAAGTGAAAGATCTTATGGTGTTGATTCATGCTCAAGGAAATTAAAGTAGCATTTGGTTCACGAAGAGGGATCTAATTCTCCATGGCCAAATTATTCAATAAGAAGCGCAAAGAAAGCTTGGGGGAGGAGGAGGGCAGAGCGGTAGAATGGCATGCCCTGACTTCGGAGGAGGTATTGGAGAGAATAGGCTCTCAACTCGATGGTCTCACCCAAATAGAGGTGGAAAACAGGCGCCGCAAGTTCGGTAAAAATCTGTTGCCCACGAAGAAGCCTCCTACAATTTTCGAGGTATTCTTGCGCCAATTCCTCAGTCCTTTGATTTATGTTCTCTTGGCTGCGGGCTTGGTCTCGGTTCTGATAGGCGACGTTAAGGATGCGATTTTCATCTCCGTCGTTCTCCTCATAAACGCTATCATCGGGACCTTCCAGGAGATTAAGGCGGAGAGGAGCGCTGAACAGCTTCAGAAGCTTTTGCAGACCACAGCTAGGGTCAAGAGAGAAGGCAGAGAAATGTTGGTCAAAGCCGAGGAACTCGTTCCTGGAGACATAGTTCTGCTTGAGTCGGGCTCGAGGGTCCCCGCAGATCTGAGGCTAATCTCTCACCAAAATCTCAGCGTGGACGAATCGTTGCTCACGGGAGAGTCTCTCCCTGTGGAGAAGGGAATCGGGGCCCTGCCTAAGGATACAGTACTCAGTGACAGAAGAAACATGGCCTTCGCTGGAACCACCGTCTCACGGGGTAGGGGGATGGGTGTGGTGGTCCAGACGGGCGGCAGAACAGAAATTGGGAACATCGCCAAGGCCGTAAGCATGGTGGACGATGCGAAGCCACCTTTACTGATCAGGCTGGAGAAGTTCTCCAAGCAAATCAGCTACATCATTCTCTTCGCTGCCTTGGGGTTAGGCATAGTGGCCCTTCTCAGAGGGTTCCAACCCCTTGACGTGTTCTTCCTTGCCGTGGCCCTGGCAGTATCCGCCATACCAGAGGGTTTACCAGTGGCTGTTACTGTGGCCATGGCTGTAAGGGTCACGCGTATGGCCAAGCGGAACGTGCTGACCCGAAGACTGGCTGCGGTGGAGAGCCTCGGTTCATGCACTTGCATCGCCAGTGATAAGACCGGCACCCTGACAGTGAATAGGCAAACTGCAAGGTTGGTTTGCATCGGGCCAGGCGAGCATTATTTTGTCTCGGGAGAAGGATATGATGGGGAGGGGCATGTCGTTCATGAGGATGGCAGTGAGATCTCATTGGAGGAAAAGGCAAGACTGCTGCGAATAGCCAAGTCAGCAGTGATATGCAATGAAGGCTCGTTGGAAAAGGTGGAGGGCAGATGGGTCTTCGCTGGCGACTCGGTAGACGTGGCCCTCTTGGCTTTGGGATATAAGCTGGGGCTGGATGTCTCTTCCTTAGGCCGTTCCCTGTCGATAAAAGGCGAGATACCTTTTGAGTCAGAGAAAAGGTTCGCAGCCAAATTTTATGTTGATGATGGTAGGACAATGGTGGCGGTGAAGGGGGCAGTGGAGGCTGTGACTCATTTCTGTAGCAACATGCTCTGCGGAGGTGCGTTACAACCTCTTGATGAGGCCAAAGTCAGAATGGAGGCAGATTATCTTTCGGGGAATGGATATCGCGTCCTAGCCGTGGCCGAGGGAGAGATCGACCCATCCACAGAATTTGGAGAGGCACAGCTCAAAGGCCTAACCTTCCTAGGGGTGATAGGGATGATAGACCCTCCTCGGCCTGAGGTGAGAGAGGCGGTGGCAAAGTGCAAATCGGCAGGCATCAAGGTGATCATGATCACAGGAGATCACCCCTCTACCGCCCTGGCCATCGCTAAGGAGTTAGGGATAGCGTCAAGCAAAGAGGAAGTGGTCACAGGAAAAGAGCTGGCAGAAATCGGTACTTCTGATACCTCCGCCTATCTGGAGAGAGTTAAGGTTTCTAAGGTCTTCGCCCGTGTGACTCCCATGCAGAAGGTGGAGATAGTGGATGCGCTGATCCGACTAGGTAACTTTGTAGCCGTTACAGGTGATGGCGTCAACGACGCTCCCGCCCTGCGAAAGGCGAATATCGGCGTTGCCATGGGTTCTGGGACCGATGTGGCCAAGGATGCCGCTTCTATAATCATAACTGATGATAACTTTGCTTCCATAGTGGCGGGGGTGGAGGAGGGTAGGTACGCATATGACAATGTGCGCAAGGTCACCTACCTCCTTGTCTCCACTGGCATGGCTGAAATAACGCTATTCGTCCTAGCCTTGTTCTTTGGCGCGGTGGATGACGCTACGGGAACGCTGATACTACCGCTACTTGCGGTCCAATTGTTGTGGTTGAACGTAGTCACGAATGGGATACAGCACGTTACCCTGGCGATGGAAGGGGGAGAGCCGGAAGCGATGCAGAGACCTCCTAGGGATCCGAAGGAGGGGATATTCGATACCTTGATGAAAAGGCAGGTGGCCATCAGCGCGATCTTCATGGGAGCGTTGGCCTTCTTGGTATATTATTATCTTGGCGAGTACGCTGGCTATTCGCCTTTCCAAGCCACCAACATGACCTTACTATTCATGGTATTCTTGGAGAATGTTCATGTGTTCAATTGCCGCTCTGAACGAAAATCAGTGTTCAAGGTCCCTTTCAGCCGAAATTACTTCCTTGTTTTAGGCGTCTTGGGTGCACAAGGCGTGCATATCCTGGCCATGTATACGCCTGTGCTGCAAGAGGTACTAAGGGTAGAACCAGTGTCTCTATGGGAATACGTCGCCATGCTCCTTTTGGCCCTGTCTTTGCTAGCAGTCATGGAAGTCTATAAGTACTGGCTTCGCAGCAATGAAGCTAAAGCTCATAGGGGGAAGGAGCTCACATGAAATCCTGGAGGCTGACCTTCCTTCCCGTCTCCTTTGTTCCCCTCTTTTTTTCTTCGCATTTGGTGCTCGTATCTTCTTTACCTGACGCATCACTGGAGAAGGCACCACTGAAGAGGTCCACCTGCTGCGAGCCCATGAGCAGATCCTTTTCTGTCCATCCAAAGTTCTCAGTGGCGCGGGCCACGCTCTGGGCCAGGCGCTCAGCATAATATCTATAATCCGGAGTGCCCTGGAATGGTATGCCGGAAATGTAGGGCTGGACCTCCTGCGGGACGCGCTTGGAGTTGGTGACGATCCAAGAGACCTTCATCCCTGGAACAAACTCATATCCCAGTGCTATAAGCTTCTTTGCAGCTTGGACATGAGCCAGGCGGTCAGGGTCTTTATACTCGTGAAACGCTTTGACGCCTCTCGATATCACCAGCTTTTCGATAGGGACCTTTCCCTCTAAGGTATCCGAAATGCGCTTCCTCGCAATCCTCACTGCTTCCTCTGGCTTTTCATTAAGAATCTGCTCGAAGACTTCCATTAGAAGCTCGGTTTGGAGGTCGAAGGAATCTGTGCGCCTGGTCTCATAGCCTCGAATCAACAACTCTTCTTGTCTTCGAGGCCAGACCACCCTTGCTACATATCGCTTTTTCTTCCCATGGGAGAAAAGGGGATCCAGCACCTTCTCGAACTCAAGTTGGCCACCCTCTCGCGAATACCGTTCCGCCAGCGATTTCCCGAACCTAACCGCTCCGTCCAAATTAGGCTCAGGGCTCTTGACGAAGATGGAGTCTGTGTCTGAATAGATGACTTCGTGCCCCTCTGCCTCTAGCTCCTTGATTATACCCTTAGTTGTCTCCCTGGCGAAAGCGGTGATGCTAGACCCTATGGCTCGATCCGTGAAGCGATAGAAAGAGGAAGCGAAGACGCCATAGAAAGCGTTCATCAGGACCTTGATGGCCTGCTGCAGACCATCATAATATCGATATTCTTCAGGCGTCTTGGCCTCATGCATTTTACGCTTGGTCTCGTCCCTCTCCCTCATCAAATTTTGCAGAATCTCAGGTAATAGCCCTGGTCGCTGGCGTTTGGAAAGGAATCTGACTCCAGTGGGCGAGACTATCTCCCCTTCGGGATGCATTGTGGTGAAGCATATGTTCTTGGCTATGATTAGGGAGGGGTACATGGATTTAAAGTCTAAAACGCAAACCCAGTGATACAACCCTGCCTTGATTTCATGCACATACCCACCTTCTATGGCCTCCTCCTCGTCGAAGGAGCCGGTCATGGGCACACCCACCCTCGGAACCGCCCTATCCGCGGCGCGGATAAGGACCGAGTCTATAAGGAATGACGATCCGATATTCAGAACATCGTCCAAGGGCAGCTTGGTGACTGTAGCCATGTCCATGGTGCGCCTTATCGTTCCTATCTTCTCAAGCACGCGCAAGGAGAGCTCTGCGTCCTTGGTGCAATGAGCTATAACATGCCCGCGATCAGCTTGCCATTGTTTGTCTATCTTACGGGGGTCATAGTCTGAGCCAACGCTCATACCGAAATCCGTTATTATCTTATTCTCACCTAACAGCATCTTGGCCACAGCGTTCAGGGTCTCCTGCTTAGGCTTAAGGTCGGTCTTGACCGCCCACCACGCGTCCGCCACCAGTCGGCCATTGAGACGCCAGAAGCTCCTGTAAACCTGTCTTGGCTCAGAAAAATCTCTACCCCATGGAAGGGACTTTATGCCCAATTTCTTGGCCCTTTCTATGATGAGAGGTATATCATAGCCATCGATGTTATATCCAGTTATGACATCGGGGTCCTCCTTTTGTATGATCTGACAGAAGCGCTCGATTATCTCTTTCTCTTCCCCCCAGATGGCTTCCCCCAAGCGTAGCTCCTCCCCCTCTTTCACGGCGTAGCAAATAGTATACAGCTGACCATCCGTAATGGAGTTCTCAACGTCGAAGGCTAAGATCTTCAATGAAGGGCTGAACGCATCTATGTTCTCGAAGTCTGGACCTCCTTCCTTCTTCCCCATATCCAGGACAATATCTGTAGTGTACTTCTCGCTCTTCACCCGTGTTCCCCGCACCCGGATGCACGCGCCCATATCGTGATCGAAAATAAAGCGGCGATGGAAAGGGATGTCCGCGGCCAGGACCTCGAAGCGTCCCTTTATTCTCTCTCTAAACTCCGGAACCAGACCTGGATAGCGCACCGTAACTTGAGCGCTCCTGCGCACCTGCCCTTTATGGAACAGATCGATCCATTCTACCTTGACCACATCCTTATCTCGGCGTAGCCCCTCCACCAGTTCTTCGCTGGCGCCGAAAATGTGAAAATAGGGAAGGAAGCCAGAGTAGCGGATGGTTATGGATTGGCCCTCGCGCGTCTTACCGAACATCTCGATGACTAGCTCGCTTTCGCTAGGCCTTTTGTAGGTGGCGGTGATGAGTCTCACGTCGTAGCTCTCTGACATAGTGATTACTTCTTCGTGACTATGGTTATCACATCACCCGCTTGCAGCAGGTAATCCTGTCCCACCACGCGTTGGGTGCGGCAATTTATGGCGCGTATGAAATTCTCTCCCAGGTCGGTATGAATTTTATATGCCAGGTCCCTCGCGGTGGACCCCTTTCGTACCAGATAGGCATCTGGAAGCACATTTCCCTGCTTGTCAGTCCATTTGTGCTCATCCTCCACGGGGTACACTGGTATTAGTCCTAGCATGTTGAAGGCTGCATTCTCTAGACATTGCTGGACTCCAGTGCCTTTAAAGCGGCTCATAACATGCGTTTGTATGTACTCTAGCCCTTTCATTTGCGGCGGAGTCAGCCTCCCTGCATCTATTATCTGGAATCCTTCATCCCCCGGCATATAGCGGATCACTCCCGCTTTCGCTGCCTTTCTCAATGCTAGCTCTGACTGAGCACAGGTGGGTATGGAGATATAGCCCTCGATCCTACGAAGTCGCTCCAGCATCGCATCTTCGGCCACGTCAGCTTTATTGAGAGAAAGCATCAAGGGTTTGGAGTGCTTACGCAGGGCCGAGGAAAGACGCATGAGCTCCTCTCCCTTCCAAGATATTACACTCTCCGGAAGGGCTGCCTCGCGCACGGATGCATGTATCTGTGCCAAAGATATTCCCAGTCCTGTAAGCCTATTGTGTATAACTTCTTCTATTTTGCCCCCTTCAAGATGAGCCTGTCGAGCAGCCTTTTCCCAGCCCTTCTCCAAAATCCCTTTGATCCAATGATCTATCTCCTTCTCCAGAAAGCGCACGTCCATCAGCGGATCGTGAGAATGTGCCGGGACAGGTGAGCCTTCAGCATCGGTGGAGCCTGAGGCGTCAACCACATGAATTAGGGCATCAGCCTGCCGCAAGTCGTCAAGGAATTGATTACCCAATCCTTTCCCTTGCCACGCATCTGGTACCAGACCAGCAACATCTAGAAGCTCCACGGGGATCAACCGAACACCATTTTCGCATGCGGAGTTGCGAGGGTTGCAGCTCTCTCCTAGGTCTAGATGAGGGCAGCGAGCCCGGATGTATGCCACTCCCTTATTGGGCTTGATAGTGGTGAAAGGATAGCTAGCAATCTCTGCCGGCGCCAAGGTTGCGGCGGAGAAGAAGGTTGATTTGCCTACATTGGGCTTTCCAACTATGCCTATCAGCATTTTCGTCTCCTCATCATCTAATGCATAGAGGGAACAAAATGTTTGCTAGGCTAAAGAGATGTGATTTTGCGTCGCTCGCTGTCTCACATATTACTACTAAGGACAATATTTTAAGTTGGAAACAGATTTTAATTATCTAGGTCCACCTCTGCCTCTTTTTTCAAAAGCAGACCCTGCTGTTAAGGCCTTGCCCTGATTTTGTTCTCACTGCAAGGAGTCCTTCGTTTAATGTTCTGGTAAAGCGGTTTGCAAAGCTGGTATTAAGTGAAAGAATGCGATTTTCCAGGGTGCTTTTTCACACATTACCCTTTTAACTTTAGCAATCTCATCTAAAGTAATAGATGCCCCACTAAATTATGATCGATGTTTATTCACCATGCGCACGCCTTTCCGGAATTGTTTGCTCTGACTTATTAGCCTCCAGTGGCTTTGAATTCTAGTTACCACTGATAATCAATCACACTCTTCTTACCAACTTGGGTTCGAAAAATGAATCATTCTGTCTTCAAAAGCTTGGCAATATTTCATTTTAAACGTACTTAACGAAATTAGAAAGCATAACTTAATGCATACATTATGTCAAACCTATAGTAGGAGGCAGATCGATGGGAAAAATAACGACAGAGAAGGAATGTCGCATAGCGGTATGCAGTTCCGATGGCAGCTTGCATGGGAAAGTGATATCAATGGCTAAGTGCACTCATTTTGTGATATTCAAAGGTAGCCCTGCGGACTATGAGGTGGTGGAGTGCAAGATAGAAGGACCAGTAAATGAGAGAGGCCCGGATGCAGCGCGATTAGCGACCAGCTTAAAGGTGGGGACGGTTATAACAGGTAGCATAGGCCCTAAAGCCTTCAAAATACTGCGGGAGGCGGGCATAGCGGTGAAGGCGGGTTGTCGAGGAACTGTGGTAGAGGCAATAGGGGAATGCGCCGCCGGCCTTCTGAAGGACTGCAAAGGTGCGACGTATGCGGGAATGATAGATCTTTGACAAGGTTTTCCCCCTGGAGTTTAAGATTGGTCCTGATAAAGAACATGTTTATGGGAAAATCTGGCGGTCTTTAAAAGCTGTAGTGATTAAGTCCTGGCATAATCCTCATTTTTACTATCTCGGCTGCATCTTCAGCTACTGGGTATGACTTTAGCCTCATAACCGTGCTGTTACTGGAGTCAATTTCTCCCATCAATCTCAATCTTATCAATGGCGCAGGTGGGTGAAGGATTGCACCTCCCCCCCCCGCTTATTTCAATAGGCATCTGATACGTGAAGATGCAAAAGTGCTTTTCTGAGAAGCGAGCGATGGCACTATACGCATGTCTTCATTTTGGTAACCATCAATGCATCAGAAAGCTCTCCGATCATCTCTGGGCTTAGTTCTTCCACCCTCTGTTCCACATATGGCAGGGCGGATATGACATCCTTATCCGCCTGTCCTGTCATTCTAAGAATGGTGCCGATTTTCTTACGCCGATGCTGGAAGAGTATTTTTACCAGACTCAAGAAGAATCGCTCATTATGGACACTGAAAGGAGGGGGTCTTGGTTCCAAACATACCACGGCCGAGTCCACCTCGGGTTGAGGCCAGAACTTGGAGCGCGACACAACCTCAAGAATCTGGCATCGAGCGCGATAATAAGTGGTGACTGAGAGGCGCGAATATTCATCGCTTCCCGGTTTAGCCACCATTCTTTCCGCGAACTCCTTTTGCACCATGATTATCGCCTTTCGGAAGTTATGCTCGAGAATGCGGAAAATGAGAGGAGAGGATATACTATAGGGAATGTTGGAAATGAGTTTATCGAAAGCTGGCATATCCACTTGCAAAGCATCTCCTTTGATGAGTTCGACTCTGCCCTTGAATTTTTCTTCGATATAATGGAAGATTTGAGGGTCAAGCTCGATGCATATGGTCTTTGCCGCCAAAGGAAGGATCTTTTCTGTCAATATTCCTAGTCCTGGACCAATTTCTAGGACTACATCCTCTGGCTCTATGTGCAGATGGTGTACTTCACGTTCCGCCACGCGCTCATCCAAGAGAAAGTTTTGTCCTTTGGCCTTCGTAGGGCAGACGCCGTATCGCGCTAATAGCTCCTTGACTTCAGTAGGCGTCATCTATCTGGCCACGAAGATGTGGTACTTTTGTGTAGGGTCTGCTAACTCCATCTCAATCCGCTTGGCGATTACTTTCTCAGGGTGCTTGAAGGAGGGGACCCTCTTAACGATATCCGCGAAATCCTTGAATGGCCCTTTCTTGCGCTCTTCTATGATGGCCCACATGGTCTTCTTCCCCAACCCAGGAAGCAGTTCTAGCATGTGGAATCTGGTGGTAATGGCCTGGGCCTCGTTGAAGAAGCGCACGTATCTCGCCTCATTCTCTTTGGCTATCTCAGCAATGACGAAGGGCATCTCCGATTGCGCAGCGGCAGTGAGCTCATTATACGAAACACGTCTTTTCACATGTGCGATTTTGTCGCGCTTCTCTATTTCCTTGCCGATATAAACTCTCTCGCCGATGGTGAGAGGTACGTTCGCTTTAGGCACCAGCTCAAACAGTTTGAACTCTGTCTCTCCCAGTGCATAGGCCAACGGCTCTCTTTTGAAACCACGCTCCGCTGGAAGGCCCTGTGGCAGATAGTCGAGTATGCGAGCGTAGTCTTCCATTGGCTCCACCGGCTTAAATGCGCTTCTTCACAGCAGTGATTATCTGATCGATTTGCTTCTTCTCAAGGATAAGCCTTTCCTTGGCGAAAATAGCCCGCACTTCTTCAGGATAGGTCGGACAGATGTCAACTATGCGGTAGGCTATAGGATCAGAGATGAACCCCATCTGCCTAAGCTCTTCTAGCAGAGCTTTGGCATCGGCGACAGAGAGCTTAGCGAACTTACTAGCGTGGTCCAAAGCTATCTTCTGCTCATGAGAAAGTTGCGGGCGACTCTTTGCCTCCTCTTCCAAAAGCTCCTTGACCTCGGCCAAGGTGATCAGCCGTTCCTCGGACATTTCCCTCACCAGCATTAGGCGCTCTTCCTCAGGTGTTCAGGGGTGGACAGGACAGTCTTTACTTTATCTCCATCCTTTACCGCGAGCACGAAAGCCCTTCCCTGCATCCCGATTACTGTTCCAGTCTTCCCATGGAAGCGTAGCGCAGGCATACCGTGGTGGATGCTGGGATCCAGATAAATGTGCACTTTCTCTCCCACCTCGAATTCCTGGAACTCATGTGTGATGGGGGAGAGACCCCGAGACCTCGGGGATTTCCTTAGCAAATTTCTCGACTTCTTCCTTGGGCCATGTGATGCTTTTACCATAGTGATCCCTCAATTCTGATCAGCGATCTCGATCACGTCCAGCCATTCCACGCTACATGGTATGCCAAGTCTTTCGGCCAGGGAAGGGATGGTCCGGCCAGAGTCGCCATGGATGAATTCCTTGACATACGTTCCGGCTTCGGTGCGAAGCCTAAACGTGGCCGAGGAACCATCGAACTCCTCCAGCACTAGCCCCTTTATCTCTCGCTCCCTGGCAAGGTCGGCACGCCTATGCGCGACCCGTGCTGGCGTCTGCTGGGTGATGCGTATGCGCTTTAGCGATTGGACTACCTCATCCAATTGCTCCTTATTAACTTTGCTTTCAAATTGAACCCTAACCCGATACTCCTTGTCAGGGATCGCCAGTTTAATGCGACGGACTTCATCACGGCTGGAAAATCGAAGATCTCGCACATCGATAACCCCCTTCCCGGCCATATTTATCTCGTTCTCAAGGGCTTCGAGGTCTAATCTCCTTCTCTTCGGCTCTCTGACTTCTAAAATGAACGGTCTCCCATTCCCTAGCATTCTTGCATCAATATCCTCGCGTCCCATACCGTGAAAAAAGTGATCCGTACCCTCAGCCCACTTTCTGATCGGTTCTCCGATTATCTCCTGCACGCTGGTCTGATACATCTTACCTGTATTGTTGCATTTCGTGCACCCCTTGCCCCGGCATCGGTTGCAGGGCCAACGGGTCTGAGGTATCGCTCTAGAGTATTTGCGGTATCGACCGTAAATGAAGAGAGGGGAAACATCCAGCTCCACGTGGCAGAAACGAGTATCCACCAGAGCCACCACGTCAGGCGAGGAGAAATCTACCTCTTGTGGAATCATACCTTGCACAGCCTTGCCAATCTCCTGATTCATTTCCGCCTTTATCGGCTCAGCCCTATCCTGGCCTACCATCTCCCACAATCTTTCCTCTTTCTCTAGTATCAATGGGTCGATGCGTGTACCGATGAGAAAAGTATCGAACTCCACTGACCTAAGCTTCTCCACTACAGCCTGGGCAAAGCGAGGGACCATTTCGAATAGCTCATCACAGATCTGGCATCTCTGGTGGGGTGGAAGAGGCTTTCTATCCTCCAACGCTCTCCTCCACGCCACAGCCATACGCAACGACTCTCCCCTCTCACGATTGGAGAGCCCCGTGTCCACTCTGGCGAACAACCTCCCTAGGCAGTGGTCGCAAAGGTCAAGGGAGAGCGCTCTTTCCGCTCTATCGATTAAATGGTCCATAAATAACCTGCAGATCAGATCAGTTTATAAGGGCTACCTTATCAAGGTTCGAAGCCCATTTCTATTATCCGCAGTCTTGACCTGTTACGCTCAAGAAATCGATACACTGTGGAATGCTCGCTTCCACGCAAGAGCATATCCACCGCTTTCCTTGCCACCTCGACCTGCTCGGGCTGGCCTATAAGACCCACAGTGCTTCCATAGACAGACATGTAGACGCCGGTTAAATCCTCGATGAGCCTACGCGTCTTACCTTGCGATCCGATGACCCTGGCTCTTTGTCGCGTCAATTGCTCTGGCTTGCTACCCACGTAATCCTTCATGTCTATTATCTCCAGGTACTCCATGTCGTCGAAGAGGCGATAGGCATGCTGTGGACTGAAACCGCGCCCAATAGCCTTTACCACATCAATAGCTTTCAGAACCGCCAATGGATCCTTGGCGCTCTCTTCCATGATCGTAACCTCTCCTTCGGAATCGATATTGAGCTGTACTCCTAACATCTCTTCCAGATAAGCTTTCGTCTTTCCATTCGTGCCGATGACGGCGCCTATCCTCTCCTTCGGGATCCTCACTATCTTCATTGCTTGACCCCCGTTATGTCCTTCATCAGCTGGTTTGTTTCAATGACCTTAACGTCAAGAGAGCGGAAGAAGCGATTAATATTCTCGATGTCCCTTAGCAGAAACTCCTTAGCATTGGGATGTTCCAAAGTCATCCCCTGTCCAACATCAATTATCACAGGCTCCCCTTCATGCATGAGTATGTTATATTCTGAAAGGTCTGCATGGACCAACTCCGCCTTCTTGTATGCGGCTTTTATATACTTCACTACCGTCATATATGTCTTCCTGGGATCATCCAACTGGACCTCTCTAAGTAAGGGCGCTGGTTGGCCTTCAGTTCCGATGAACTCCATGACAAGCATATTCTGATTGAACTTCACAGGCGCGGGAACTCGCACTTTAGCTTCCTTCAGTCGCTGCAAGTTCCTAAACTCTTTAGTGGCCCAGGCGAATACCACTTTTCTTCGCGAACCTTTGATGCCTTTGAAACGTGGATCGCCTTCTATATAGCGGGAAATGCGCTTGAAAGTCAGGGTAGAGGTACGATATATTTTAAGAGCGTAATAGTTCCCATCAGGCGAGGTGACCCGAAACACATTAGCCTCCTTTCCAGTCGAAATAGGGAAATCGACTGTCTCGATGAGACCATCCGTCATGAGCTTATATATAGTCAACAACGCAGGTTTATCAAATACTTCAGCCAGGGTTTTGCGGTCCTCATCTTCTACCGCCCCATACTCCCTAGTCTTAAGTTCCTGTATCTTGCGCTCCAAAGCAGCAAAGATTTCATCTCGCCGGGGCATCCTGCCTCCAATATTAGAAAATATCCAGATTCTTAGGAAGTACTTTCTTCCTACTTAAATAAGCAGCCTGAGTCTTCGTGTATCGATAAAGGATATCTGCTTTATCGTCTTGGAACTCCCACGGTTTGACGATGACCAGATCACCCTCTCTGATCCACATCCTCTTGCGGATTTTGCCTGGGATTCGTCCCATGCGTGACTTGCCATCTGCACACATGATTTTAATGCGGGACGCTCCAAGAAGTTGATCGGCTATCCCGAACATCTCCCCTTCCTTCTTATTTGGATAGGGGGTCCTAAGGATTTCTTCCTCAGGATTAACCTCCTCTTCTTCTTGGTTATCGTACTCGCTCAATTACAACCTCCGCAAGGTATTTTCCTAATAAGGATTCAATATATATAAGATTGCTTTAGGTAAGACTCCACAACTTTTTACTGGAATGCGTTAAATATCGTAAATAAAATGTACACGAGATTGGCCAAGGTTTAAGTAGCAAATGGCCATAATGTCGCCATCCCGCTCCCGTAGTGTAGCGGCCAATCATGCAGGCCTTTCGAGTCTGCGACCCGGGTTCAAATCCCGGCGGGAGCACCTTCGATCCTTTCTATTAAGCTCTTTATATAATCTGAACTCTGGCTCTCCATTGCATCTGCGCTCTTCCACATCTTTTTTTAAGAGCAATCAATGCCGAACCCTTCTCATTCCAGTGCTAACTTCTCATCTTTTAAGATTTTAATCATCTTTGATGAGATGTGGAAGTTCAAACACTTCCATCAGCTTTTAAAGAAGATTATATTTTAGGTGCAACTTATCAACTTTTTATTTATTAAATCTGGCAAAAGTTAAGGGGCGAACTCTTCGAATCTCTTAATCAACATCCACAATATTACTTTTTTCATTAACGATTTTTTTAATTTGAAATTAACAATAATAGGAATCACCGATTATTTTTTCCCTGATAGGACCACGAACAATCCTCTCCCATACCCTGCGGTGATTTGAGAGGGAGTGGTGATGCGTTCAGGCTCTTGAAAAATCGTCTGGAAGGTGGTATAGGGTATGAAGCCGGACTTCCTCATCATTTCGAGGACCTCTTCTGTTGAATGAAAAATCGCCCCTTCATAGAAACGGCTGTGCTTAACTTTCGAGATATATTCTTGACCTAAAGGGCTGCCTCGATCGATCAAACCAATAACGACCCTACCATTTTTCCGCAAAACCCTATTCGCCTCCATTAAAGCCTTCTCTGGTCGTTTAGTAAAGCAGAGGGAGGTAACGAAGAGCACCTGGTCAAAAACGGCATCCTTGAAAGGCAAGGCCTCGGCTATCCCCCTCACCGGTTCGATCTCTCTTATTTTCGAGAGCGAGAGCATGGCGGTCGAGGGGTCCAATCCGATCTTTACCCCAAAGAATGATGCAAATCGCCCCGTGCCAACCCCAACCTCTAATCCCAATCCTCCCGTCAACGCTCTGCTTAAAGCTTCCAATTCTGATTGATAAACGGCAGGATGCCTTTCGAACCAAGAATCGTAATCCTCGGCAAGTTCATCGAATACGCTCCTCACCTCAGTTCACCTCTTATCCTGGTTCATAAGTGCCTTGTATAGATTTTCAGTCTATTGTTCGATTCGTCTTAAGGGCCAACAAATCATACTTTAAATCCATATAATGAGCCTCTCATTGCATTACAACTTCTCTGACCACATATTTGGCCGAGTAGTTGCGCATTTCAGCCTTGGTTTTAAAAGAATTTCGAAAAAAAAAACATTATCCTTTTCATCCTTGAGGATAATTCTAGTTAAGTTGCCTTTAAAGTTGCCGTTTCTTACGACTTTGTTGTTGAGGCAATAGAAGTGATGATTTTATGATTTGGACTCAGACGAAGACCTATGATAGGAGGTTGCCTTCCGATTAAGTTGGGCAAGATCAGTCAGTCTGACGATTGGTTACTGTTTCCTACTATAAAGTTTAGTTTAAGTGCTCGTTGCTAAGGGGTATTTTCCTTTGCCCACTCAAAAGGCAAGCGAATAATGCCAGGCCTTTTACCTAGCGCATCATCCTGAAGATTCGGCACCACACTCAGGCTGTAGGCAAGGTCAATGACATCATATTTTTGCAAATGTGGGCCAGAGCAGGATAATCCAAGGGTATAAGAACCACTGGTCAGAGGATTTGGGCTTATATGCACTTCGAACCGATGGGTTCCTATCGAGAGCTTAGACAATCTTATCGAATCAGTGCTCCTGGTAGTCAAAATACTCCTACTCATTGCGTCCGAAAAAGTGATTTCTATCTTGTCGAGCTCGATCTCGGATAGGACACGCAGTGTCAATATTATCTTGAAAGGCTTCCCTTCCATCACACTCTCGATAGTATCTCCGTGCTCATCCCTAAGTTCTATGAAAGTAAATCTTGCTCTCCCATCCCCACTCCTCTTTACTATGGGCAAATCCAGATCATTGCCGGTATGAAGGCTAAGATATCTAAGGTACTCAGCTATCACGTCGTGAGTGTCTCCTATCATTTTCAAATGACCATCTTGAATCAGTGCAGCCTTGTCGCACAGCCCTTCCAGAACAGGCATGTTATGACTAACGAAGAGAACCGTTCTCCCACCCTGGCTTACATCCTTTATCTTACCTAGGCATTTTTTCTGAAATTGCACGTCACCTACGGCTAAGACTTCATCCACCAATAATATTTCAGGATTCAGATGTGCTGCCACAGCAAAGCCAAGCCTGACATACATTCCGCTCGAATATCTTTTCACCGGTGTATCCAGGAACTTCTCCAGTTCTGAGAACCTTACGATCTCTTCAAAACTTCGTTCTATCTCTACCCTTTTCATTCCCAGGATTGCTCCATTCATATAGATATTTTCTCGTCCTGTCAGTTCTGGATGGAAACCTGTTCCAACTTCTAAAAGACTGCCCACTCGTCCTCTGAGGCGTATTTCGCCGGTGGTGGGGTATGTGATTTGAGAGATTATTTTCAAGAGCGTAGTCTTTCCTGCACCATTGCGGCCGATCAAGCCCACCACCTCCCCTTCCTCGACCGTCATTGAAATATCCTTAAGGGCCCAAAAGAACTCTTTCTCCACACGCCAATTCTTAATGGCACGAAGGGGGTGTGTGAATACTTCAGTGATAATTTCTGAGAGATTGCGGTAAGGCATTAACTCGTCCTTTCTGCCAATGATGTATCTCTTGGATACGTTCCTCACATCTATCATTGGCCCCTTCATCTCAAATCACATCCGCCATCTGTCTTTCTCGGTGGGCGAAATAGAAAACTCCTAGGAAAAAAATGGCTAAAGTCATCAAAAGGGAGATTCCCAAAGGAATCCAATCACTTAGTCCAGTTCCTAAAACAAAGGCCCTCTGTGCTTCAATGATTGGAGCTAAGGGGTTGATGTTGATGATCCAACGAAAGCTGGGAGGGATTGTGGTTGAAGGATATATTATAGGGGTGATAAACAAAAGCAGTTGCACGAAGAAAGGGGTGATGTACTTTACATCACGGTATTTGGCGGAAACGGCTGATAGCCAGAACCCAAGGCCAGAGGCCAATAGCACACTCATGGAGAAAGGTATGAAAAGCAGCAGGAGCCAAGCTGAGGGCATGATACCGAATAATAGCATCAATACAATCAGCATGACTGTGGCTATGATATAGTCCACCAACCCAATCAGGCAATAGGAGAGGGGAAGTAATATTCTAGGAAAATAGACCTTGGTCAATATGTGGGAATTATTGAGTACCGAAGCTGAGGATTGGGTGAGGGATCCAGAAAAATAGTACCAAATGACGAGACCCGAATACGCGAATATTGGATATGGAACATCGGTCTGCACGTCTAAAATCGTGCCGAAGACCAACCAGAATATTGCCATCGCGATAAGTGGCTGAAGGACAGCCCATGCCGCTCCAATAAGCGTCTGCTTATAGCGAATCTTCAGCTCTTTCCAGACGAAATAATAAAGGAGCTCGCGATAAGACCAAATATCCTCTAGAGTTCGCTTAATTGAATTGGCTTTCCGTGAATCTATTATCCTTACTACGCCTTCCATCATTAATCCTAGCCTTGCTGGGCGAATGAGTGAGTTGAAATCCTCACCTTTCTGTTCGAGTAATGACGCGTGGTATAATAGATGTGTCTATATAGCCCCCACCAAGTAATTAGCTGATGAATCATAAGTTAAAAATCTCGGAGCCTCGATGTTTGACTCGATGTTTCTATCCTGCAAATTCCATTTCATCGAAGAACAGATTTACCATCAATTGTACAAGTGTTTGGTTGTATGAAAATGAAAGCCATTCATGATGCTATAATGGATATTTGCCTGACGTTATCTGAAGATGGCGAGGAGGAAGCGAGGAAAGTTTTGAAGAGAGAGTGCCCCTTTAATCGAAGAGCCGTTATTAAAATTCCAAAATGTCACTGCTCCCCACAGGATAGGAAGGCTGTGGCTATGAACATTTGGAGAGGCGATCTGACATTGAAGATGAAAGTCTTCTCCAGAGATGGCTTCATAAATCGGTTCACCGGGGAACCAGTGATATTCCCAGCCGTCTTACGCCTTCTTTCTGAAAAGTTTTCTATGGACTTCCCATTTCATGAATTCTGGGCTGAGGGTGAGATGCATCAAGCCTATTATCTCACGGGCGCATGTACCGCTTTGATCATCCCACAGTCCAGAGGAGGAGAGTCGAACGAATCAAACATGCTGACTACTACATTCCCCTTCGTCTTGGCGAGGTCCGATTTGACGCCCGATGAGGCAGGATGGAGAATGACCCGTGAAGGGTTCGTGGACGAGTGGGACGGTATGAGCTCATGGTATGTGGACTATGTGAAGGAGAATCCTGATTGGAGGAAAATCAATTTTTTCAATTTATGGTATAACGCAGCAAGACAGACGCTAAAACTCTGAGATTCATGATTTTTGGCTCAAAATTTTGTCTATAGCTTGGCTTAGGCATAAAGGTGAAATAGGCGTTCCAAAAGAATCAGTCACACACCCATCCTTTATGATGACTTTCTCGTCCACTATTAACTTTATAGCTTCCATAAGAAGATAAGCCTCTCTCTTTAGCTCTTCGGCCCTTATTGCCTTGACCGCCTCCTCCATATCCATGGAGGAGGATAGGACTTTATTTGTTGGGAAACTGTCAAAGGCGATAGCAGCCCCCCTATCCAGCTCCGGAGTGCAGAGATGCACGGTAGAGCCATAATATTGATCCTTGTTTTCCACCACCTTTCTGACTATCTCTTCCCATGTGCCTTGATATGTATTAGGAAGGGCTGGATGCAAGTTGATGATGGGGAACCTATTGCAAGTCTCCGGGTCAACAATCAACATGTACCCAGCCAGAACGCCGAGGTCCATATCATAGTCTGAAATCCTTTTTCTAAGCTCTTTCCCATATTCTCGTCTCCATTCAAGGATATCCCTCTCCTTTAGATGAGGCAAATAAGTATCAGATGGGAAAATTATGACAGGCACCCCTCTTTCTTGAGCCATTAACATAACTTTCCTCCTAAACTCATTTCCTTTTATTTCTCTGTTAATGAAGACGAAGGAAAGCTCAGCCCTGATCTTCTTTTCATCGATATTCTCCAACAGAGTTTTGAAAAGGTTCAGAGATCCTGGACCTCTAGCGGTCGTAAACCATCCTATTCTTTTCATCATTTCAGCTTAGATATTCATGATACAACCATATCATTTTTTGCGGCGTTCCGTGAAGGAAGAGACTTGACTAGCCCTTGGATAATAGAACTTTCCTTGATAATTTCCAGTGGCGGGGCACCCCATGCACTTTTGTGATTTGAAAGATGAGCACTCTTTGCACTCCATCTTTATACCGCAGGGAGGTGTATCAGAAATTTCGGTCATAAGCATAGTTGGAAAAATGAGCTTCCTTTCTGAGGTTATGATGATGTTGAAATCAACATCTCTCACGGAGGGATTGGAGCGTAAATGCCCGTTTACGATGGCCTCTAGCGTTGCAACGCTTTCGCTGTAGAAGAGAAGGCAGAGATTGCTCTTTCCTGATACTGTGAAACCGTTAGCGAAATAGGGACATTCCCTGAACATCTCGAGTATGTGCTCAGGTTCTGTAGAGCTCACATCCACTTTGGCTAGGTAAAGTCCCAGTTTAAGAGGATTTATGCCATATTGTATCTCCAGGGCACCCATTTGCTTTAATCTAGCTATTCTCATGGCGACGGAAGGCTGGGAAAGCCCCAATCTCTTGGCGATTATTTCCTGAGATATTGTTGGATCCTGTGAATAAAACGTTATGATAGAGCGATCCTTATCATCTAGTTTCATAACGTTTACCTCAATATATTATAGTATTAAGGCCTTATAATCTTATAATAAATAAGAAATAGTCTATTATAGTATATGAATCTAATAATCATCGGCGATATTAATGTATTGCAATCAATGCCAACAGACGGCAAAAGGCATAGCCTGCACTATCAAAGGCGTATGTGGTAAGGACGAGGACTTGCAAAGCTTACAGGAAATGGTCATCTATGGATTGAAGGGCATAGCGGCATACGCTTATCATTGTCGCACCTTGGATAAAAGGGATGAAGAAGTGGACTCATTCATGCATGAGGCCCTATTCAAAACGCTGACCAATGTAAACTTCTCACACGAAGATCACTGGCAGATGGTTCTTCGTTCAGGAAAGATGAATTACAGGGCGATGCAGATGTTGGACGCTGCTCATACGGAGCGCTTTGGATACCCTTCCCCTACAAAGGTTTATACTGGGGTCAGGAAGGCGCCTGGTATATTGGTAACAGGTCACGATCTTTTAGACCTGGAGGAATTGCTCAAGCAGACTGAGGGAACTGGAATACAAATTTATACACATGGGGAGATGCTGCCTGCCCATGGCTATCCTGAGCTGAGGAAATATGAACACTTAGCTGGCAACTACGGCTCGGCGTGGCAGAAGCAGAAGGTTGAGTTCGCGGAATTTGGCGGTCCAATATTAGCCACAACGAATTGCGTATTAATCCCTCTTCCGAGTTATAAAGAAAGGTTATATACGATAGGTGTTCCAGCCATTGAAGGAGTAAAGCAAATATCGGATAGAAAGGACTTCTCAACTATAATTCAGCATGCTAAGTCAATAGGGGAATTGAAAGAGAGGCCCGGTGGCTACGTTAATACTGGCTTCCATCACAAGGCAGTCCTCTCTATGGCGCCTCAGATAATCGAGGCTGTCAAAGAAGGCAGAATAAGACATTTCTTTCTCATCGGTGGATGCGATGGCGCCACGCCTGGGCGAGACTATTATACCATACTCGCAGAGAACATTCCAAGAGACTGTGTCATTTTGACGTTAGCATGCGGTAAATATCGCTTCAATGACAAAGAATTCGGATATATCGAGGGTACTGAAATACCTAGATTGCTAGATGTTGGCCAATGCAATGACAGCTACTCTGCGATTCAGATAGCCATGGCGCTATCCCAATCATTCAAGGTAGATTTCAATAGGTTGCCATTAAGCATCGTTTTGTCTTGGTTCGAGCAAAAGGCCGTAGCTATTGTATACACATTATTGGCGCTGGGTGTTAGGAATGTCCGCATAGGCCCTTCGTTGCCAGCTTTCGTATCTCCTAATAATTGGAAGCGCATTCAAGAAGAATTTGGATGGATGCCAATAGGTGAGCCTTTAGAAGACTTGAAGAACATGTTGGCTCGATGAGTTGAGAATTGGTTACCTAGACGGGTAAAAAAACCTTTCAAGCATTTTCCAAAAGGCGAAATATATAATATATGATTGTATAGATAACCTAAAATAACATATGATGAGGATTTTTGTCGTGGGGGGGGCGCTAATTGCAATAATCGGCTTATTCATCGATTCGTTCTTGACTAACCCATTTTTAATCGAATTAATTTGTTAGCGTTCTTATGGTTTCAGAAACTAACCTGTCTTTAAAATGTTCAGGTTTTAACGTTGGTAGGAAGTGATAAGAATCTGTAGGTAAGGAGCTCGTAAAACTTGTGACATCTCTCAGTTATATCGAAACACTTATGGTTTGAATAGGAATGCTATCGCGCATCATGGATGGAGTTAGAAAATCTGCTCAGAGGGCTAAAAACGCCTCATTCAAGTTGGCCCAACTATCCTTGGAGTTGAGGAATGAGGCACTTTTGCGAATATCAGAGGGGCTAAGAAACAAGTCCTCGATCATAATCTCCGAAAACGAGAAAGATATGGAAGAAGCCAAGGATAGCGGGCTTCCCGCACCTTTGCTGAAGCGCTTGCGCTATGATGAGGGCAAGATCAAGGAAAGCATAAACCAGATGTCCTCTTTGATTGCTCAAGAGGATCCGTTGGGCAAGATACTCTCGCGCATGGAGCTCGATAATGGTCTGATTTTGGAAAAGGTGAGCTGCCCCATTGGTGTAATAGGGGTGGTCTTTGAGTCTAGGCCAGACGCCCTCATACAGATATCATCTCTTTGCTTGAAATCAGGAAACGCGGTTTTGCTCAAAGGTGGTGCAGAGGCTAAACGTACCAATGAAGCTTTGTTCCGAGTAATAATGGATGCCCTGTCATCACTTGACGACCGATTCGATGGAGCAATTCAGCTCCTCTCGACCAGAGAGGAATTTAGAGAATTGCTCGCCCAAGATGATTTCATCGATTTGATAATTCCTCGTGGCTCCAATGAGCTTGTGCGCGCCATTCAAGCCTCTACCAGGATTCCGGTGCTTGGCCACGCAGCGGGAATATGTCATACCTATGTCCATGAGGATGCAGACCTGGAGATGGCAGTGAGAGTTTGCTATGACGCTAAGGTTCAATACCCAGCCGTCTGTAACGCCATGGAAACTCTGCTGGTTCATAGAAGCATAGCCCAATCCTTCCTTCCTATGATGGCGAAGGAGTTAAGAAGAGCAGGGGTGGAGATAAGAGGTGATGAAGCTACAAGAGCATTGATAGAAGCTGTTCCAGCGAAGGAAGAGGATTGGTCGATGGAGTATAATGACCTTATACTCTCTATCAAAGTGGTAGGTTCGATTGAAGAGGCAGTGGAGCATATAAACCGATATGGCTCGCATCATACTGATGCGATAATCACAAGGAATAGGGAAACGGCGGAATCATTCATGAATGCGGTGGATTCGTCGAGCGTGATGTGGAACTGTTCCACCCGCTTTGCTGATGGGTATCGTTATGGTCTTGGTGCGGAGGTGGGCATTTCTACCAACAAGACACACGCTCGAGGTCCTGTAGGATTGGATGGTCTGACTATATACAAGTGGAAGCTCTATGGTGACGGCCATATAGTGGCTGATTATTCAGGTGAAAGTGCGAGGAGATTCACGCACAGGAAGCTGCTATGAGAGCGCTCAATCCGCGAAGGGTAGTGGTAAAGATAGGTACCAATACCATCTGTCGTGAGGACGGCACCATCGATCAACAATATTTGGAATCGGTGGCGCGGCAGATAATGGAGATGGCAGCAGTAGGAATAGAGTCGATTATTGTGACCTCGGGAGCCATCGGCGCCGGAACCACAGAACTAGGAATGGAGCGAAGACCTCAAGAGATAGCGGTTAGACAGGCTTGTGCTGCGGTGGGACAAGCTACCTTAATGATGGCCTGGCGAGATGCATTCCGCAAATATGGCAGATGCGTTGGCCAGGTCTTACTCACATATGGCGCCTTCTCAGATCGCTTGCGCTACAACAATTTGAAGAAGGCCATGGAGGCAATGTTTCGCCTTGGGGTCGTGCCGATAGTAAACGAGAATGATGTGATCGCCACTGATGAGATCGAGGAGATTTTCGGAGATAATGACAGGCTTAGTGCGCTAGTGGCGAGCAAGATCGATGCTGACCTACTTATATTGCTGACTGATGTGGATGGACTTTATGACCGCAATCCTGAGGTGGATCCCGATGCCAAGCTTCTGCATACGATAGACGAGATTACCAAGGATATAGAGCGCATCGCTGGAGGGAATATAAGCGAGCGTTCGGTAGGAGGCATGCGCACCAAGATAGCGGCGGCCAAGATAGCCATGCAGTCGGGCATCAACATGGTCATAGCCAATGGCAGGACTAAAGATGTTATTTTAAGGGTGGTTAAAGGGGAGGAGATAGGCACATTATTCACAGCTAAGTCCAGATATTCGAATAAGGAGAGGTGGATACTATTCGCTGCACCAAAAGGAAAGATCAATGTGGACGCAGGAGCGGAGAAGGCGTTGCGAAACGGCAAAAGCCTTCTACCCTGTGGAATAACATCTTTCGAGGGCAGATTTAAGAAGGGTGATGTTGTGCGTATAGGCAACTTCGCTAAGGGCGTGTCTAACTTTTCCTCCAGCGAATTACCGAGGATTTTGGAGAAATGCAGAGAAGAGCATTCCAACGGGAACAAGTTGCATAATGATATGGTCATAGTGAGCAACGAAAAAATCGTATTGCTTGACTAAATTTGGCGAGGACTAAATCATTGAGGAGTGGTCTCATCCAAATCTTTTATCATAGTACTGCTTTGGGCTATCTAGAATCATGAAAATGAGTACTAGCTGGCGGTCGGAGATGTCAATAATCACTCAAAGGTTCAATGATTGATTGAAAATCGTGAGTATAAAGAGTGGAGCCCAGCTGAGAACGTTTAGTAGGCTCCTTCATCATCACTCTCATGAAAATTATGCTCCAGAAGTGAGAGTGATGGACGGGAGTAAAAAAATTAGTGTTGATATCGTCACGAAGATAACTCTTTCCTGGCTAAAGCCCATCCCACACCTATCATGATCAGGGCTAAGACCAAACTGCCGGCAATCAATAGGTCCCAGGGGTCCAATCCTAAGGCATCCATATATAAGAATGCATACAGAAATATACCCAATGGAAAAGCGCTAGCCACTATCAACACTTTGCCAAACCAGCTCCAACTCATCAGCCACCATCCTCCTTTCTTGCTAATGTCAATCAGGTGAAATAGCCTTAAAGGCATCGGGCGCTCATTTAACTTAGGCCGAAAGCGCCCTACCAATATCCCTTAGTGCATTAGGAGGCTCATATTCCTTACCATTCAGCTCAGGAAAACCTTTGTTGAAATCCCTTAATAAATTGTCCATATGGCGTAAATAAAGGCATTCGCATAAGACCACTGCGAGTGAATAAAATCTAAAATTACTCACAGCTAATTAATTCAAAAGTATTCATGAAATAGCTGCATGCCATTTTTCGAACTCATGAAGTATGCAGCCGTTCTGCACGGCCCAGAGGTTCTAGATGTCGGGTTAGGACAAAGGGTCTTAGCCATACTTAAAAAAGAAGGCGAAACTTCAGCCGTAATGAGCGGCATCACCGGTATAGCCGCGGTGATAGACGCCGGGCTGGAAAGGGAAATCGATATATCCCGAAAAAGAAAGCCTTCGGTGGAATTGATATCTTTGGACAGATGGGCTGATTGTCTAATTCTATTAAATTATGCGAAGAGCCGTGAATCTGGCTTGAGATTCGGTTCAATAGTATTTTCTAGATGCAGTTCAAAAATATCTTGTCCTTTAATCCAAGTAGATAATGGCATGGTGATAGTTTGGAAGGAGGGTGCGGAGGATTTAGCAACTCGAATAGGTAAGGAGCTTGGTTTGGAACTGCTTCCAAGGCCGATTCTTGAGAATATAGGTGAAGAGCCAGGATGGAGGACAGTAAGAGGAGTGGTACCGGGAGAAAGCGTTTGGGTGAATGGCGTTGTGATAGGTAGGGCCTGTTCTGATGTGGTGCAGTTGGCCTTTAGTCCTTCTGGTGAGCTAATGGCCAAAGGCATGGAGCTTAAGGAAAGCGGAGTCAAGCGTCTGGGCAAGGTGGACATCTCATCAGCGCACATCCGGTCTGGAATCACGCGTAGGACAAAAGCTGTTCCAAGGAGTATCGGTTCGTCGAAAGAAAAGGTGTATTTTGTGGACCACGCCGCAGAGGACGCGCCCTTCAAATGCAGAGACGCAAAACTGGTGGTTAGCGTAGGAGATGATACGAGTAGAATCACGGCAGCGCTACTTTATCGCTTCGGTGTGCCCACCATCGCCATCGTCGACGGAGATGAGGATCGTATATCGACCGAAAGCTTCCGGTTCGAAGGCTCGCAGATATTCCAGGTTCGGCCAGGAAATGATGATCTGGTAGGCATGGAAGTTAAGGAGAAGATATTCCAAAATAAGGATGCCATTGAGACGCCGGAGGGTATCAATGAGATTGCAGATCGCATCGAAAGAATAGTCGGAGAAAGACTCATATCACGCGTTTATTATTGATTTATATTATAAAAATGATGACTAAAGAAATTAAAAAAAGAGATTTTGCTGAAGTGCCGCAGCGCGTTCCAATGCTCATTCTGGTCTTGGCTTCAGTTTTCCTCTCTTATAGTCGATGGACCAGCCAATCGCCAGGCCCGCGATGGAAATGGGGATGGCAATCACCAATGGGTCTATGAAGCTCCAGGGGAACCCTAGCAACGTAGCTCTGCCGAAGAGAGCTTGACCTATCCCTAGGATCTTCGCTTCCTTGTCGTGAACGAAAACCACCCACAGGAACCACGATATAGTACCTAACACTAGGCTAAGCTTGGCAGCGTTCAACGATAAGCGTTTGGAGAAGAGCGCATGCGTCAGCGCAGGCAGGAAGGCGGAGGCGCATAAGCCCATGAATAAGGCGGTGGCAATGGCGATTATCCCTGTAGGCATGCTCAAGGCAAGAACGACAGAAATCAATATCATCGCAAAAGTGCCTATACGATTGGACTTCAGCGAGGCTTTCTTCTCAGGATTAGAATCTTCATCCAACGACATGCCTTTCCTCTTCCTGAACCAAGCGAGAAGATCATAACCTGCGGCGGAGCCGAGTGCATGGAACTGCGAGGACAAAGTGGACATGGCCGCGGCCAATAGGGTGAGCATGAAGACCACCACCACTATGTCAGGCATGGCGGAATTGATGTACAAAGGCATTATGGCGTCCCTATTGTTCCCGGCCGCCTGATAGGCTATCTGATGCAGGGGGCTCTCATAGTAGAAGTAGACGTTGCTGAGAGCTCCTACTGTATAAGCCACACCGGTAGTCATCAGGATGAATATCCCCCCTATGGGGATAGCCCGGTTCAACGCCTTCTCGTCCTTGGCGCACATGAACCGCACCACTAACTGAGGTTGCGCCAAGACGCCTATCCCCACGCCCATGATTATAGTGGTGACCATCGTCAGCCCTATCACGGAATAAAGCTCCGGGAAGCTCGTCCATCCGGTCATTCCCATGCTCTTCCAGGCAGCGGGCACCAGATCCTCCACCGTGGCCATCTGCGTGAGGGTTGTATTGGCCTCCACAGGGCCTCCGAGCAAGAGATAGGTGAGCATCAATATTGCACTCATGCCTATGAGCATGAGAGCGGCCTGGAAGGCATCGGCGTACATCACCGCGCGCATGCCGCCGAAAATAACATAGGCGGCCGTAATCAAGGAGAAAATAAG
>JAVYMA010000006.1 GCA_038740345.1 Methanomassiliicoccales archaeon | reverse complement strand
ATACTCGGTTTATCCTCCTCCCTTCCAGTCCACCCTGTCTCGCCAGAATACCCTCCATGCTTAAGAGAAATCAGATAAGTCTCCCCTGGCACTAATCGATAAGAATCGATTTTGGTCCATTCATCTTCAACGTAATCCCATCGCCATGCAACGGCTCCCGATTCAAGGAATTCTCTTAATTTATTTATTGGTATAGTGCAAATCGAATCCGATTTGACCCCAATCAATTCTTTAGGCGGTCCGTCTTCATCATTAAAATCCCACCAGAATACCTGAACATCTTTGTCCTCTGTGTTTCTTACAAATCTGCTTACATCAATATCCCTACCGTTTAGGTCCGGTGTAGTATCAAAAAGTTCATAAATGTCCTTTTTTCGAATGATGTGGTTAGGCTTATAAGAATCAACGGCCTTTAAATTAAACAAAGATTTAGGTGAAGCATCGGTCAGAGTTTTCAGAACTTCCCTCGCTTTATCTAAAGCGACGGAATCATATGGAAGAAAGGCTCCACTCTTTAAATCCGATGTATCAACATCAATCCACCTGAATAGAGAATCTATACATTCTCCATTTCTGTTTAGTCTCCCGAGTCTTTGTACAATGCTAGTCCAGGGGGCCAGTTCTGTAATTAACGCATCGCTGCTTAAATCCACCCCGGCCTCAACTACTTGCGTAGAAACTATAATCCACCCAACGCCATCGTTCACACATGAGGTGTGAAATCCTTCAGCGTGATTAGGTTGAGATGTCAACTGCTGAACCCGACTCAATTTCAAATCTTTGTCTTTATTTATAAAACGTGAATGAAGTAAAACAAGCTCGGGAATATATTTTGGACGATTTTCTTCAATGACTTTTCTTTTTTTCTTTGACTTGGTTTCACTGGTTTTTTCTAAACCATAAATCTTGCTTAACTCAGCATATAATGACTGAGCCCTTTCCACTGTATTTACAATAACTAAAATCCTTGGCGATGGGTTACCGTTATTTCGCAATAATTGATATGTATGATCTATTTCCCTACTTAGATTGGTAATGTAGGCTTCATTATCCTTTTTCTTGGCGGATTTAAGTTGCAGTGATATCGCTTCTACTGTTTTTTTCGCTTCAAATCTCTTTTTTACCTCATCAATTATATCCTCATCTCTTAGCGTAAAGATTTTGTCTGGCGATGGTGGTAAAGGACGATCAGGACTTACCAGCCAATCAGGCTCTACCGTGGCACTCATCCAAACTGTATCACAGCTTCCAATAGTTCCAATCTTGGACCTCAGCCCATCCAATTGAATTGAGGTGACCAGACCATCTCCCATCAATTGGACTTCGTCGAGAACCCAAAGACAATCGTTATTAAGAATGCCGAAGTCAATCGGCCACCTAGTCCTCTTAATCCCATACCCTCGATTTAAAGCACGAGAGAGAAGCATATCTTGTGTTCCAATTATTATTGCATCCTCATCATGGAAAGATTCCCATAAACCATAATCCTCTCCACCCATTAGCACGTTTACTCTTATTCTATTACTAGGACCGTTCTCACATTGATAAAGCCCAAGAGAAGTGAGCACTGAAATACATTCATCCCTTACCTGCTGGACGAGCACTCGCATCGGAAGACAATAAATCAACCTAGAAGGTGTTGCACTTCGTATGTCTTCAGAGGCAAAGCGTCTCCTATAAATCCAAGCCAAAAGGATCGCTAGTGTCTTTCCAGCTCCAGTAGGAAGACAGATCACTTCTGGAAATCCTGTTTCTGCAATTCTTTTCTGGTAAGGGAAAGGTTTGAAGGTCTTTGATTTGTGTTTTATAGCCCTTTCAAAAAATTCTTCGAATTCCAATCTCTCCCACCTTTTCACTAACTAAATCTGAATTTTTAGTTTTTATTTATTGCTAATAACTCTGAGAAAATAATAATGTTACTTGATATGATAATAATATTAATCATACAAAATAAAAATTAGAATTGATGTGATTCGCTACATCTAACCTATGCCAAGCCAAATCACGCAAGTTTTTATAAATGCATATTCTTCGAAGGCCGTCAATGGCTGAGGAGACAGATAAGGAACATGCAGAATCATACATAGCTAGGAAGGACCTAGCAAACAGTCATAAATTGATATGCTCTAATGAAAGCTTAGAAGCTGAGGAGCGGATATCCAGGGAGAAGATCTTCCGCATGGCCGTGGCGGGCGCACAGGCTATCTTATCCATAGCAGAAAGAAGGTTAGAAAGTGCGTTGAAAGAGCACGGGGATGATTTTAGAATAGAGTTCCCGGATACCGCCTACCATCTACCCTCCATACTCGCGTGGGAGGGTGAGGAAGTAAGCAAGCTAGGACAGCTATCCACAGTTCTAACACACGCCCGAACGCTGATAAAACAGGGAACGAGTTACGAAGCTGCCCTCAGCGCGGGCGAAGCTACCATGATAGCAGCCGAGATTATAGAGGCACTAAAGTATTCATCGGTTGAAGGTCAAAGAGCGCCTCTTGAATCGCAAGGCTTCATTCCTGATAGAACGTTACGAGAGCTTGGCGTGGCCCTGGTAGACGATACAATACCTGGGTGCGCTGTCATTATGGGCAGCTCCAGAGAGTCAAAGAAGTTGGCAAAGCTGGTGCGCGAGCTGCAATCGAAGGGGATACTCATACTCGCCACTAAAGAGATCATCCATCAGCTTCAGGATGAGGCAGTGAAGATAGGCCCAGAGGTGCGTCTCTTCCCTCTGGGAGATCTTACCCAAGCGGTTCATGCCATCAATTTCGCCATCAGAGTGGCCTTGACCTTCGGGAACGTACAGAGCGGCGATAGAGAGAGGTTGGCAGCTTACCTGCAGATGCGCCCTAAGGTCTTTGTGATCCATCTAGGACGCTTTGATGATCTAACAGCTGCGATATGCTTCGCCGCTCTTTTTAACGGATGGCCGATAATCACGGACCAGGATATCGAACCTATACCAGATCGCCTGATCCCCCGGACTGACTACGATAGGATAGTGCAGACAGGCGTCGAGCTTCGTGGGATGAAGGTCAAAGCGGGCCTGCTAGACATACCTGTGGCATATGGCTCTTCCTTCGAGGGTGAGATCGTTCGTCGCCCGGACACCTATGTAGAAGCAGGAGGAGCGTCCAGGACTCCGGCATTCGAATTGCTCCGAGCTCGGCTTGAGGATGAAGTGGTTGACGGACGAATAACTCTTATGGGAAAGGACGTGGACGAGTTGCCAGAGGGGAGCTCTATCCCTCTCGCGATATTGGTAGACGTTTATGGAAAAAGGATGGAGGAGGATTTCGAGCCTGTTCTGGAAAGAAGGATACATCAATTCATAAACTATGCTGAGGGGGCATGGCACACCGGCCAGAGGGATGCCATTTGGGTAAGGCTTTCCAAGAGCGCGGTGAAGCGTGGTCTTAGGTTGAAGCATTTCGGCGATATACTGGTGGCCAAGATCAAGGCGGAGTTCGCCAACATCGTCTCTAGGGTCCAGGTCACGATCGTCACTGATGAGGCCGAGGTTCAAAGCTTGTTGCCAATGGCGAAAGAGAGGTACAAGTCAAGGGATGAACGTTTGGGAGGGCTCACGGACGAGGCGGTGCAGGAGTTCTACAGCTGCTCCCTATGTCAGAGCTTTGCCCCGGATCACGTTTGCATAATTACCCCAGAGCGTCTGGGTCTTTGCGGCGCCCTCAACTGGCTGGATGCGAAGGCGGCCAAGGAGATAGCCCCCCGAGGGCCGAATCAGCCTGTCCCGAAAGGCGAGGTCATCGACCCTGTCAAAGGCCAGTGGAGCGGGGTGAATGAGATGATATGCCAGCTTTCGCATGGACGCCTGCAAAGGTTCAATGCCTACACCATCATGGAGGATCCCATGACCGCCTGCGGCTGCTTCGAGGTCATCGTGGCTATGACCGCGGATGCCCAGGCCGTGATCCTAGTGGACCGTGATTTCACAGGCATGACGCCTATAGGGATGAAATTCTCCACCCTCGCCGGTCATATAGGTGGGGGCAGACAGACTCCGGGCTTCATCGGCATAGGGCGAAAATACATACTATCGAAAAAGTTCATAGCCGCGGACGGTGGTCTGCTGCGCGTGGCGTGGATGCCGAAGGGCTTGAAGGAACGCCTGAAAGAGGGAATTATGCAAAGGGCTAAAGAGCTAGGTGAGCCTGACCTTTTGGAGAAGATCGCAGATGAGACCATAACCGACAGCGCCTCCGGCCTGGCCGAGTGGATGGCGAAAGTCAGGCATCCCGCCCTTAAGATGTCTCCGCTGCTGTCTTGAATGCTTCAGGTTCAGAGGATGGTGATGAAGTGGTAGATGTGCCGTTGCCCAAAGAGAAGTGGTCGGGTAAGATAGGAGTGGTGGTCCTAGGCGCCACACCTGAGGAGGGGGGAACGCGTTCAGCTAGCCTTCGCATAGGCGGGTCCACGGGCATGCCTTTCCTTTCCTATGAAGGGGTCAGCCCCAATAGGCCCCTCATTGCGGGGGAGGTTCTCGATGTGCCTTCCGACCTGCCAGAGCAAGTACGCCAGGAATTCGGAGCCTGCGTGGAGGATCCTGCAGAATGGGCGAGATGCTGGGTCGAGGAGCATGATGCGGACCTCATCTGCCTCAAGCTACTTTCCACGAACCCAGACGAAGGCGATACTAGTCCAGAGGAGGCGGCTCGCACCGTCCAAAGGGTATTGGCGGCGGTTAAGGTCCCATTGATCGTCTATGGCTGCGGAAACGAGGAAAAGGATGCCAAGGTCATGCAGGCAGTGAGCAGTGCCGCTCCGAAGGAGAGACTCCTTTTAGGGCATGCGGAGGAAGCGGCCTATAAGAGCATCGCTGCCGCCGCTATGGCTAACGATCACGCTATCATCTCCTTCGCCAACCTTGATGTGAACTTGAGCAAGCAGATCAACATCTTATTGACTGATTTCGGGGTCCGTAAGGACCGCATAGTCCTCGATCCATTGTTCGCCGCATTGGGGATGGGGCTGGAATATTCCTATTCAGTCATGGAACGCATCCGTTTGGCAGCTTTGATGAGCGATGCCATGCTGCAGGTGCCCATGGTCTGTGATACCACTTCCGCCTGGAAGGCCAAGGAGGCCAGCGAGGAGATAGAGGGTCACGAAGGGCTGGAGGAGAGGGCGGTATGGTGGGAGGTGGCAACGGCTCTCGCCGCGCTCATAGCGGGAGGTGATATGCTCATCATGCGCTCGCCCCGCTCCGCGGCCATAGTAAGGAGAGCGATCGACGAGCTTAGGGGGTCATGAGCATGCCGACAGCCATCGAAATCTTCAAGCACCTTCCCAAGAAGAACTGCGGCAAGTGCCACTACCCCACATGCCTGGCGTTTGCCATGCAGTTAGCCAACTCCAAGGCCAAGCTGGAGGATTGTCCTTTCATCTCGGAGAAATCCAGGGAGGAGCTGGCTGCGTCCTCCGCTCCTCCGATTAGATTGGTAAAGTTTGGGTCCGGTTCAAAGATCGTGGAGATAGGAGATGAGACGGAGCTATACCGCCATGAGAGGAAGTTCGTGCACCCAACCGCAATGGCTGTTAAGGTGTCGGATGAGTTGTCGAAAGAGGACATATTGGAACGCGCGAAATGGATCGCTTCATTCCGTTATGAACGCGTTGGCCAGTCCCTTAGCTTCGAAGCGCTAGCGATAAGCAATGACTCGAGAGACATGCACAAGTTCTCCCAGGCTGTGGAGCTCGTCGCCTCGGCTATGGACATGCCACTGATTCTGATCGCGGATTCTCCAGATTGTATGCGCGCTGCAGCGGCCAAAGTGGCTTCCCACAGGCCCTTGCTTTACGGCGCATCTGAACAGAACTTGAAAGAGATGGCTTCCCTGGCCAAGGAGATCTCCTGCCCTCTGGTGCTCAAGGCCAGGGGGTTAGGAGCGATGGCCGAGCTGGTGTGGCAAGCTAGGTCGCTAGGTGTTGAGGACCTGGTCATGGACCTTCGGACTGAAGGCTTGAAGGAACAGCTGGAGCTGAGCCACGCCGCGCGCAAGCATGCTGTGAGGAGGACCTTCCGCGGTCTAGGATATCCCATGCTGATAGAGGCAGGCCAGGGAGAGGGGGCTGTGCTGAGAGGAATGCTGGCCATATTGAAATACGGCAGCATAGTGATATTCGACGATCTGAGCGACGCTCAAGCCCTGACCCTCATGGTGCTGAGGCAGAACATCTTCACCGATCCTCAGGTCCCCATACAAGTCAAGCCTGGCCTGTACGCGGTGAACGGCGCTGATGAGAGCTCTCCCATCCTCTTCACCACCAATTTCTCGCTCACCTATTTCACCGTTCTGGCCGACATCGAGAAATCGAGAGTGCCGGCCTGGCTACTGGTGGTGGAGGCGGAAGGGCTCAGCGTACTCACCGCCTACTCCGCCGGAAAGCTGACACCTGAATCCGTGGCCAAGGCGCTGGAATCCTCAGGCGCCAAAGAAAAGAGCAAAACTGACATCCTTGTGATGCCGGGTATGATATCACGCATGAGTGGGAAGTTGCAAGAGCTTACAGGGATGAGGGTTATAGTGGGACCGAAGGAATCCTCAGGCATACCTAAGTTTCTGAAATCTTTGTAACAAGATATGCGATCACTTTGTGAGATGAGGGCGGATCAATCATTTCGAGCCCTAGGGATGTCCAATCTGATCCGCGATCCAATCATGCTCCTGTAAGTTTCTGGCAATAGATCCTAATGGCCGATGTTGATGAAACGCAGGACGGAGTCGAGCATCGATCGCACGGCATGGAAAGCAGGGTCCGAGCCACTGAGATCCCACACGGACTTGCCCTCTAGCGATATGTCATAAATTTGCTGAGAGAAAGGTATCATGAACGTGGCATCCGTGCTTACCCTCTGTACAGTCTCTTCCACCGAGGAATGTATCTGGCCCCTGATTCCGTTGATCGCTAGCGCTATACTCTTTACCTCCAGCTCCATTTCCTTAGCCAAGCCTAGGAGCCTTGAAGCCGTCCTCACGCCGATGGTTGTAGCGTCGCTTACCAGCAATAAGAGATCCATGTGCGAAGTGGTCCGTCTAGAGAGGTGCTCCATGCCCGCCTCATTGTCTATCACCACGTATTCATAGGAATCCATGGCGTTATCCAGCAGGGTGCGCAGCATGTTGTTTATGTAGCAATAGCAGCCCCTTCCCTCTGGCCTTCCCATGGATAATAGATCGAATCCTTTTCCCTCTACCATTGCCAGGCGCATCTGTTGTCCTAAATATTCCTGCTTGCTCACTCCTGTAGGCAAAGAGTCAATTTGGCGCATGAAATCCTCGCGCAGCTGACCCAAGGTGCGCTCCACCCTGACGCCAAGCATCTCTCCCAGGTTGGAGTTAGGGTCGGCGTCCACGGCCATCACTATCCTCCCCGTTCGCTCATGCAGCGCCCTTATAATCAAAGCCGCCAAGGTGGTCTTGCCCACTCCCCCCTTTCCGGCCACGGCGATACGATAGCTCATTCTCCACCCAATCCGTATTTAGTACGAATCATCTCTGAAGTGTCCACCAGCATGTGCAGGGCGCGCTCCGCCAACCCCTCGTTCAGGGACCCCAAGCCACATTGAGGAGTAAGTAGAGAGCGCTGTAATATGAGTTCCAAGGGAATCCCCTTGGCCACGAGCGCGCCCATCTCCCTCTCCAGCCTTTCCAGCAATCGGACTGGCGTTTCTGAGTTCAGATGCTCCTCATCGTTAGGAACTATGCCCCAAGCGAGGGCGCCACCTCTCTCAAGAAATCGGCTCATCTCCTCCGGATACAGTGATACGGTGAATCCGTAGCTATAGGCATCAAAGGACAGCACATCAATGCCAGTCGACAGCACCATAGGCCAATCGGTGTTGCCACAGCAGTGCACTCCTTTGATGCTCTTCACCCCCTCGAACACCTCGTCTATCCATTTGATTACGCTCTCCTTGGAAATGGCGGCGAAGGGCGTGCCTATGAGGGAGAGCGAGGGCTCGTCCATGAACATCAAGGTGGTAGGGAATTTGGAGCGCAGAAGGTACTCCTGCTCCCTCATCATCATGTTGAGGTTCTTGCGCACTATCTCCGCATAGGCCTCATCATAGATCACGCTCTTGCCCTCCTGATCCACGATCTGCAGGCCTAGGGAGATAGGGCCGGTCACTTGACCTTTGAGCACCAAGGTGGTGGAGGGGAGCTCCCATTCCTCCAGCAATTCGTAGAGGCCATGGAATGAGGTTCGAGGGTGATCGAAATAATGGTAATCCTCACCTAGAACAGCCTCGTAGAATCTTTCTGGGTCGTAAGAGCGCAGATCCACCGTGAGGCGCTTGGCCTTAGCATCTATTCGAATGCCAGGAAGATGCGTGGAATACTGAGCGTACATGTTCTCCTCGAATCCCATGGAGGGCAGCTGAGGCCAGAAGGGTATGCGCTTGAGATGCCGCATCATCAAGTCCACGGCCTGCCTCGGTCGGAGATGGGGCAGGGAGCCGATGCAGGCTGGCAGGCAGTTCCAGTCCATGGCCTTGACTATCATCTGCATGAGAATAAAGCTTTCTTGAAAAAAATCGGGCATCAACCCTAGGTCATGACCATCTCAGAGAATTACGCTCTAAGGCGCGAAGAAGAGCTCAAATTGCAGTGGTTCTGCAAGGCTATGCTCCTCTAGAACGTCCTCGTGAAATAGGTCGAATATGTCCTGCAGAGGTATCGACAGGCACACCTCGGCAAGGTACTGATAGTCCACTTTGAGACAAGGCTATATGATTCTATTCGAGGCATGAGGTAAATAATCGATCGATTTGGCGTAGCTTCCCTTCATATGATCCTTTTATCATGCATCGATTTAGTAGCAATGACGCTATTCCTCTCACCTGCATGACCTCACCAATTCGCCTCGCAATGTGATGCATACTAAAAGGCCAAGATTATAAAACGTTCATGAGTCGAATCTCATGTATGACTCTCAATGGCGAGACTTCTTCGCTTCCATTTGCATCCTTTTCTTAACGCTGGGGAATCTTTCCAAATCCGTATGAGGAAGGAAAGAGGCGGAAGAGAACTCATCGAAGAACTTCTGCATGGTGCTAAGCTCCAAATAGGTCATGTCCTGATGCACCCTCAATGCCTGCGCCCTTCTCTCCTTGGATAGGAGGGTCTCCACCGCTCCCGCCAATGCAGCATTGCCGATGAAGGAGAAGCGCTCCCTGGGAAGGTCAGGCAGCAAACCAATGGTGATGGCGTTCTCGAGGTCCAGGTAATTGCCGAAGCCCCCCGCGACGTAAACCTTTTCCAAATCCTCAAAACTCTTATTCACCGAGGATAACAGGACGCTGCAGCCGGCGTAGATAGCCGCCTTGGTCCGTATGATATTAGCTAAGTCTGAGTCGGATATGACTATCTCCCTGCTCCCGTGATCGGATTGCTGCAGCACGTAAACGTTCCCCTCGTCCATCCTCCTCGTCCTCTTTTCGTCCACGTACTGAATCCTTCCCTTTCTGTCCACAAGGCCGCGCAGCAGCATCTGTGCCACGAGATCGATCAACCCTGAGCCGCATATCCCTAACGCCTTCGTCCCACCGATGACTTCAAAACTTACTTCCAGGCTAGGAGAGATGGAGACTTTCTCGATCGCGCCTTCAATAGCTCTCATGCCCGCCGCCACCTCTCCACCCTCAAAGGCGGGACCGGCCGAAGTGGAGCAGGCCACGAGGAACTCCCGGTCGCCCACTACTACCTCTCCATTCGTTCCCACGTCTATCAAAAGAGAAAGTTCGTCCCTCTCGTGCATACCGGAGCTGAGCACATCCGCGACCACGTCTCCCCCGACGAAGCTAGCCCTACCTGGCACGAAGTAGATTGGCGCCTCAGGCTTGACCTTGAGATCTAAGTCCTTGCCGCGGAACATGGGAGGGATGTTCGTGACGGGCACATACGGCTCACGGCGGATATTACTAGGGTCTAATCCCAGGAAGAGGTGGACCATGGTGGTGTTGCCGGCAACGGATAGGGCAGATATGTCTGCGCTCCCCAAGGACCTTGAGGCCTCCTCCAGCAGACCGTTCACCGTCTCGATTATGAGATCTTGCAGCTCTGGCAAACCTCCTTCCTCGGCGTAAGCGATGCGCGATATCACATCGTCGCCTGCTCTTGACTGCCGATTTCTATCTGCGACCGTGATCAGGGATTCGCCCGTGGCTAGGTCCAAGAGGCTGAGTACCACAGTCGTGGTGCCGATGTCCAAAGCCCCGCCGATGCTCCTCTCCTTACCCCCTTCCACCGCCACCACCCATCCTCCAACATCCTCAGAAGCGGTCAGCACTTGGATTTCATCATGCTCTCGCAAAATCTTAGGAAGGCGCTGGAGAACTGAGAGGGGAAAATCGAGGAACTGGCTTCTCCCCAGTGCTCGCGCCAGCCTCTCCAGGTCAGCTAGGCTTTCCCATAGCGTGGGAGGAACCAACTTGACCGAATGAGCCTCAACTAACGGCGATAATGAACCCAAGGAGTGCGCCTCATAGTTGACTAAAATCCTGTGGCCTCTTCCCCTTGTTTCCTCTGGAATGAAGACCACTACATCCGACACTACATGGCTCTGGCAGGCTAAAACCTGGCTGTTTCCTTCCTGATTCTTGCTTAACGTTTTTTCTTGCAGGAGTGCCTTTTCCGCATCCACCTGCACCCTGCACTTCTTGCATGTGCCCCTGCCACCGCAGGACGAACTTATCTCTATGCCCGCCGAGGCTGCTGCCTCCAGAATAGTGGTGCCTCTGTCCACCTCAATCTCCTTACCTTCGGGCTCGAACCTTATCTTGAATTTCATCCTCGACTGTGATGAGGCTGTCAATACTTAATCGTCTTGTCCATGCTCGATTATGCATTACAATCTAGAGATGTCTTTTAGTCAAGTGCAAATTTCATTTAATGCTAGAAGAAATGCGCTCTTGATGGATTGGCATGAGAGTCATGCGCACTCCCTTAATCGCGGTGGGACCAAAGCCTTGGCCATGGCCTTGACAGTGACACTATCCTTCGCCATACTGGAAGTGGTGGGGGGATGGCTAAGCGGTTCTCTTGCCCTTATGAGCGATTCAGGCCACATGTTCACTGATTCGTTGGCCTTAGCGCTGTCGCTTTGGGCCGCCCGACTAGCCCTCAGGCCAAGCGATGAGAGAAGGACCTATGGCTTGCTGAGGGCAGAGATATTGATGGCTTTGGTGAATGGTGTCCTGCTTGCAGGAGTCTCACTTTTCATTCTCTACGAGTCTTATCTTCGCCTCCAGGAACCTCCAAAAATTGAAAGCGGACTAATGCTAGCAGTCGCTATCGTAGGAGCCATGGCTAATATCGTGAGCGTCTTTATTCTAAGGAGTAGTGCGCACCACAACCTGAATGTGAAGGCGGCCTTAATGCATGTACTGGGGGACCTTATGTCCTCAGTAGGGGTCATAATCGCGGCACTGCTGATATTCTTTTACGGATTGTATGTCGCCGATCCATTGTTTTCCATTGCTATAGCCTTGATCATACTCTATGGGTCATATCGCATCATCTCGCAAAGCGTCTATATCCTGTTGGAGTTCGTTCCCAAAAGCATTGACCTGATAGAAGTTAAGGAAAAGCTTTTGCAGGTTAAAGGGGTCTTAGGCGTGCATGATCTCCATGCTTGGACCATAGCTTCGGGAGTCTATGCCCTGAGTGCTCACATCCAGGTCGAGGATCAACCATTATCCGCCGTCTCCAATATCATGAAGGAATGCGAACGCGTTCTAAAAGAGAGATTCAATATTTCGCATACCACCTTGCAGCTCGAGTCTGTGTCCTGTGGCGATCAGGTTTGCTTCTTCAACAAGGCTTATGATGAAACTGGTGAGTGAAAATGTAATTACAAGTACTTACAATACCAAATGCAATTCCAGTAGCCTATTTTATCTCATCTTTTTATTAGTTCGATTGGTGAAGCAGGCAAGAAGCCCGCTAATGCCGCCTACGGCCCATCGCTCTCTTCCCGCAGGCAACCCGAGCAGATAAACCATTTAGAGACTGACGGGCCGTAAATTTACTTTTTAACAATGTAAAGAAAGGGAATTGCAATTAAAATAATAATTATTCATATATTATTGCTCGAAGTCTTTTTGGAATCTAATTATTTCAATATAATCAAAAAAAGCCTTTGTTCATTCTCGCCAACTTCATTTGGTTCTGCCCTTAGAGTTATGTTTCGATTGAATGATTCCAATCAATAAGCTGGGGATGCGTTAGACTTACCCCTATTTTGAGTTTTATTTGACATGCTTCATGTTTGGGAGAACCTTTGTTCAGGGAACCTCTCTGAAACCTCACATCTGAGAAATTGCTCCCTACAACCATAGCACCCTACCTTTAGAATATGTATCAATATCTACTCGTGGCCTTGAGAACACGAAAGTTCCACCTGACGTTCGTTTCTTTCTAACCAAGCAAAGGAGTCAACGCTGTTTCGCTACAAAAAAAGGATTATTCATAATGGTAGTTAAATCGGTATTAAAACAATATGCCATCGCTATTTCATCCTCTCGGTTTCCTTTTGTACTTCAACGACACCTCCTTCGCATCATCCAATAATTGAACCCTCTGCTCACTCGCTCCTCTTGCTCTTCTGCCCACGTCTCCTTCCCAACATCTTGATAACGGAAGGCGTCTATGATCAAGAAAGGATATGATTTGGCCACCTCGTTCCATTTGTCACAAGGATGATCTTCGCATTCCATGCACACGAAAAGCCCTCTCTCCCTGGCGCATGCCCTCACTTTGCATTCTGAAAAGCCACCACCATCCCTGCATGTGCATTTCATATCCGCTAATTCATTCAGAACGCGCAGGAAAATATCGTGACTCGCCCTCAGCTCCTCCGATTTCCGATTCAAGCGCCCGTATCCTTCATCCTCCATCATGTTCAAGAGTTCTCTGGCCTTGAGAGGTAGAAGTGAGTTCTCTACGCATAATCGACAATAGAGGCCACAATAGGCTATGTTATCATCTGACATGCGAATGGATACGAAATGTAAAATTAAGTCATTTATGCTGCATCCATGTAATTCGCTTTGTTGTAATTACTGTATATTTTTCCAATTAGTTTCGTATATATCGAACTTATGAAATCGATGATACTACGCCCGAAAGGCGCTAGACATCGAAGGTGGATGGGATGGAAGGAAGCGTTAAGGCTCAGACATGTTCGTACGATATCGGCTTGCGTGACGGTGAAAACGAAGAGCTCACGTTCTTCGAGGACGCATCATCCAGGAGCTCCGAATCTGAAGTCTCTGCCATGAGAACCTTGTATGAGTATTGCGCATCTGTAGCGCGGGTGAAATTCGGTCGGGGAAAAGGCGTCAAGTCTTTCCAGGTTATTTTCCCAGGAGTTTCCTCTAGACCTACGTTACAGATGAATTCTGACGGGTGCCTGAAGCTGCTATTCGGCAATCTTCGAGATGACGAGACGAGCTACATCTGCCGTGACGCTTTGGCCAAGAGGCTGAGACAGACCTCATTGGCTGATTCGATACCTCAGGCCCTGCGATCTCAAACAGTTAGTATCGATTCAGGGAAATGGGCGGTGGAGTCGCAGAACCTCATCCAGGCCTTGGAGTACATGCGCTCCAAAGGCCCTCAATGACGGAATATGCGCACGCCGGTGAAAACCATGGCCATGCCGTGCTCGTCCGCAGCCTGGATGACCTCATTGTCTCGTATCGAACCTCCAGGCTGGATGACCGCAGTGACTCCTGCTTTGGCAGCCTCGTCTATTCCATCGCGGAAGGGGAAGAAGGCGTCTGAGGCCATGACCGAACCGCGTGCATTCTCCTTAGCTTTATGAGCTGCTATCATGCTCGAGTCTACCCTGGACATCTGGCCGGCGCCTATCCCTACCACGCGTTCCCCCTTGGCCAGTATGATGGCATTGGACCACACGTGCTTGCACACCTTCCAGGCGAAGAGCATCCCCTTCATTTCATCATCCGTGGGGGAGCGCTTGGTGACCACTTTCAGCGCTCTAGGATCAAGGGGCACGTCATCATAGGTCTGAACCAACAATCCTCCTTTGACCTTTCTCATCTTATATTCTGGATATTCTTCATGGATAATGGGCTGTCCTGTGCGCAATAGACGCACGTTCTTCTTTTTCTTTAATATCGACAGAGCTTCAATCGAATAGTCGGGAGCGATCACGCAATCCACGAAATGCGAGGAGATCTGCTCTGCCGTGGCCACGTCCACCTCGCGATTCAAGCCTATTACACAGCCGAAAGCAGCTACGGGATCTACGTTATAGGCGGTGACGAACGCGTCATTTAGCGTATCTGAGGAGGCCACACCGCAAGGGTTGGTGTGTTTTATCACCACAGCGGTGGGCCTATCCGGGAATTCCCTTAACAGCTCCAACGCGGCCTCCAGATCAAGGATGTTGTTATAAGATATCTCCTTTCCATGCAGCTTCTCGCATCTCCCCACAGTGACCCCTTTTGATAGGGGATCGATATAGAAGGCCGCCTTCTGCTGCGGATTCTCCCCGTATCTAAGGTCATAAGCCTTCTCCACACCCAACACAAAGTTGGCAGGGAACAGGTCTGTTGGATACACGCTCGTTAGATATCTATAGATCATGGCATCATAGACCGCTGTAGTCCTGAAAGCTTCCATAGCCAAGGCCCTAAGTGTATCTTTGCTCAGCTCACCGTTTCTGCTTCGCATCTCCTCTAAGATGGATGCATATCTCAACGGATCGGTCACGACCGCCACGGCATCATGGTTCTTGGCCGCCGCCCTGATCAACGATGGCCCTCCTATGTCGATGTTCTCGATTATCTCATCCAAGGAAGAGCCCTTGAGTACCGTTTCCTTGAATGGATATAGGTTCACCACCACCATGTCTATCTTTTTGATGCCAGAGGAGCGCAACTGCTCCATATGCTCGCTGGAATCTCTCCTAGCCAATATGCCCGCGTGCACTTTTGGATGCAGGGTCTTCACCCTACCATCAAGCATCTCGGGCCATCCCGTCAGCTGCGAGATGCTGGTTACTCGTATACCATTTCTCTCCAATAATGCAGCAGTCCCGCCTGTGGAAAGGATCTCTACGCCAAACTCGATCAGGCCGTTAGCGAACTCAACCAGACCCTCTTTGTCGGAGACGCTCATCAAAGCTCTCTCGATTCGAACCAGCCCAAAGCCCCCCTGATTGATGAGCATACAGTAGAAGTATGCCATCATGATATCGTTTCTAAGGACATAAACTTGACCTTGCAGCGTTTTTCTGATTGGATTGACATTTTTTCTTTAGATTCGGCAATGGGGGCCTAGACCCAAGCAGAAAAATGTTAAATGGATGAGCGCGCTTGATTCGCTCGATTTCATGTATATAATCTCGGAAAGAATCAACGGTCTCTTCAGCTCTGTTTCCAGGGCCATAGATCGACGTGACGCCAAATGGATACAAGAGCATGCTCTAAAACAAGTGCAGTGCGGGGCCCAGGCTCTGGATATCAACACCGGTCCTGGTCGGGAGGATGGGCCGGCGGCGATGGAGTGGTTGGTTCGCACGGTCCAAGAGGTCACAGAGGTTCCATTATGCATCGATTCCCCCGGCATCAAGACATTGACTGCGGGAGTGAAAGCGGCCAAGAACAAGATCATAATCAATTCCACTACCGCCGAAAAGGCTAAGATGGAGAAGCTTTTCCCTCTGGCCAGGGAGCACGATGCGGACATCATCTGCCTGTGCATGGATGAGAAAGGGGTGCCTAATTCCACTGAGGCCAGGTTGGAAATGGCCATGCTCATGGTCACCACCGCCATGGAATATGAGATAACGCCTGACCGCCTCTTCCTTGACCCTTTGGTCATGCCCACCAAGGCGGCTCAGGATCAAGTTCCAAGAGTGATAGAGGCAATACGCATGTTCCAATCCCTCAACGAGCCCCCGGTGAGAACTGTGGTCGGTCTGAGCAATGTGTCGAACGGTGCGAAGCACAGGCCCTTACTCAACAGGACTTATTTAGCCATGCTCATGGGGGCTGGCCTTTCCGCAGCCATATTGGATCCAGAGGACAAGGAGCTAATGGCCACTATCAAGGCGGCTCAGATACTGCTCAATCAAAAGCTATATGCGGATGATTTCCTTAGGGCATAAGTGTCAGAATACTTCTGCTGATGAAAGGGTGTTGCTCTGACGATATCGACGGGTAACATCCCTATCCTGCTTCCATTCAAACTTAGATTTTTAAGCCTCGAGAATTGTGATATAGAATGCTCGACTCAATTTTATCTAGTCCTCCTATCATTAAGTATGGGTATGAGGGGATTCCATGTTAATTTGACAAAGGAAGAAACAGATGGAAATAATGGAGACAAGAAACGTCTTTAAATGCACGCTAAGGTAGCTGAGCTGAGTTAACAAGCTGTTCCATCAGTAGAGAATAATAGGACGCAAGACCTAGATGTAAGCGTGAAGCTCGAGACCATCCTGCCTGAACAGTACCTTTACCCTTCGGAGAGGCTATCCGAGATACTCTTCGGCCTGGTCATGATGTTGACAGTCACCAGCGTAAGCAGCATAGGGATGAAGGAGGGTGATGGTTCTACTCATTTCTTACTCCTGGCCGCGCTGGGCACAAATACCGCATGGGGAATAGTGGACGCCGCCATCTACATCATAACCAACGTCTTCGAAAGAGGCCGGATGTCGCGCATGGCCAGCGAGATAACTGATCTTAAAAAGCGAGAAGCGATCGCTCAGATCGAGGATGAGTTGGAAGGCACTGTAGTGAGCGTCCTGGACCCCAAGGACAAGAGAAAGATCGCCACCATGGTCTACAACGCCGTATACCTTGCCCGCCCTCCACCTGTGCGCATTCTGCGCGAAGATGTGGTGGGGGCCTTCTGGGTCTTTTTGCTGGTCTTCGTGAGCGTGCTGCCTCCCGCCCTTCCCTTCCTTCTCTGGTCCGAGGTTATCACCGCCACATTGGCTTCGCACACCATCGCCATATTCATGCTCTTCGTCGTGGGGTTCTGGTACGGGAGCTATATTGAGGCCGATAGGTTGCGCTTCGCTCTGGGAATGACCTCTCTAGGCCTTCTCATCGTTATCGTCACCGTCCTTTTAGGAGGTTGAGAGGGGATAGTAATCAAAAAGAAGTGGTTGGGTAACAAGATTTTTGCTCATCAGAAGGACGAGAGACATTTCACGTTAGCAGTCCTGCACATTTATCCCAACAAGGTCAGGTGTACAGGAATGTGCAGAAGACCGCAGGCTGATGATTCAATTTAAAGAAAGCATACGCAAATCAGAGCTGATTGGATGAAGACCTATGCACCATGACCTTTCGCGTTGTAAGCGACGAACTTTATATCACCTAATGACACGGATCCAGCCAAGCCAGGACCAGCTCTAGACCAAGCTTAGAGCGGACTTCGACCTTCTGATGATGGATGGGGATCAGCCTAAGCCTGAGCCTCTTTGAAGTGCAGCTCCACCTTCTTCACGTCCCATAAGGTCTCGATGCGCTCCTTGATCTCGTCGCGGATATTTGCCGCGAATATGTGATTCTCGGGCAGATCCACCCATATGCTGACCGTTCCTTCTTCTATTTTGACATCCGTTATGAGGTTGCCGCGAACGATGTCCAGTCCTGTCAAGGGATTCATCACGCTCTTCAACCGTCTCTTGATCTCATCTACCGTGGTAGGCTTCTTCTCCTTCACCAGTCCGTGCCTCTCCTCGTAATTGGTTATGGCTTCCCGTAGCCCCTCCACCGCCAGCACGGAGCAGTGCGCCTTTATCTTGGGCAGACCGCCTAGAGCCTCGGAGGCATCCTTCCAGGTAATCTTCTTCGCCTCCTCGATGGTCTTTCCCTTCGCCAGCTCCGTTATAATCGAGCCGGTGGCGATGTTGCTGGCGCATCCGTACGACTCGAACTTGATGTCCGTAATCCTATGGTCTGCCTCGTTCACCTTCAGGTACACGGCCACCATGTCCCCGCAGGCCGGGCTGCCTACGATGGCCTTACCATCCGCGTCCTCGATCTTGCCTACGTTCTTAGGGTTCTTGAAATGCTCCAGCACCTTCTCTCCATACGGGAATCTCATGCGCTCCCCTCCTTCCTCAATGGGCTGATCTCTCGCAGCCTCGCCACTATTTCCTTCATAGCCTCCACCACCTTATCGGCCTGCTCCATGGTGTTATAGCGGCCAAGGGAATAGCGGATGGAACCGTGCGCCCTTTCATGGTCCCCGCCTATACCCATTATCACGTGGCTGGCTTCCAATGAGCGGGAGAAGCAGGCCGAGCCCGTTGAGACCTCGATTCCTTTCATGTCCAAATGCAGTGTTATGGACTCGCCCTCCACGAAATGGAAGGTGATGTTGGCATTCTGCGGCACCCTCTTCTCCCTATGGCCGTTCAAGGTGGTGGAAGGCACCTCTGACAGCAAGCGGTCTATCAGCCTATCGCGAATGACTCTCAACCTCTCATTCTCCTCCTGGGTGACCAGTTCTGCCGCTCGGGCGAAGCCCACGGCCCCAGGGATGTTCTCCAACCCTGCACGTAGATTATTCTCCTGGAAACCCCCATCCATCCATTTGCCCAAAGGCGTGCCCTTGCGCACGTACAGCGCTCCTATGCCTTTGGGCCCGTGAATGGTATGCGCTGAGAAAGTCATGAGGTCCACGGGCAGCTTGGACAGGTCATGAGGTAAGCGTCTGAAGGTGTGAGTGGCATCAGTGTGGAAGAGCGTACCCTTCTCATGACATATGCTGCCTATGGTCTTTATATCTTGGACCGTGCCGATCTCCTGATTAGAATGCTGCACCGAGACCAATATCGTCTCACTGGTGATGGCCTTCTCCAACTCGTTCATATCCACCAGGCCATGGCCATCCACAGGTAGGTAGGTCACCTTCAACCCTTGCCTCTCCAAGGCGCGGGCACTGTTGAGCACGGGGAAATCCTCGATCTTGGTGGTCACGAGGTGCTTTCCCTTCTTTCCCGCCAAGGACAAGGCGATGCCCTTCAGCGCCAGGTTGGACGATTCCGTGTCCCCTGAGGTGAGAACGATCTCCTCGGGGAAAGCATTAATCTGTTTGGCCAGCCTTTGCCTAGCATCCTCCAATGCCTCTTTGGCCTCTATTCCCATGGAATGACCGAACTCAGAGGTGGCCACGGCATAGGAGTCGAAGAAGTACGGCCGCATGGCCTCCAGCACTCTCTCATCCATCCTGGTGGAGGCAGCATTGTCCATGTAGATTATCTCGGGCATGATAGGCACCTCAGATGAACAAGGTGATCTCGGACTTCCTGGCCTCCTCGACGTATGTGCCCACGGCCCCGAAGTCGTCAATCCACTCCAGCCGCAAGTCCTCTTTCTTGATGCCCATGATCTCCATGGTCATCTCGCAGGCGATTATCTTGCCGCCCAGCTCCTTGAAGTCCTTCATCAGCTTCTCCATGCTGGCCACATTCGCTTTCCTCATCTTCGACCTTACCATCGCCTTGCCGAGGCCGAGCATGTTCATTTTCGATAGTTTCCCCTTTTCCAAACCATCCTTCTTCAATCTCTGCAATCCCCAAAAGGTGAAATAAAGGGATGCCTCCATCCCCATGGAGAGAGCGCCATTCCCGATGATGAGCGCGCTCATTACCTTGTCCATATCCCCGCTGTGCACAATTATCGTGGCCTTACCAGGCAATTCATCACCTCTTCCTTATGCGTATGGTCCAGACGTTCCCTTGCTCTTTGATCTCCAGCAGCTCATCCCCCGAGGCCTCCACGGCCATGGGTATCTCCTTTTTGGACGCGGGATGAGTCCCCACCACCTGGATGATATCGCCTTTTGCCGCCTTTCTCAGCGCCTTCCTCACTTCCACCAGGGGGACAGGACATGTCTGACCTTTGCAATCTATATCAATCTGCGCCATTCACTGAGCACCTATTGGATGGGTAGTTTAGCGTGCTTTGCTTATTTATCTTTCCAGTGAAGGTAAGTAGGGAGAAGAAGGGTCTGACTTTATTCCATATATTTTAGGGCATCGTGATCGAGTAGGAATTTGATCCGAGGTCCTATGACGTAGACGGGCCATCGGCCGAAAAAATTGTGCTCGAAGACGTCGAACAAGTGAGCTGAGTAAAAGGCAGTCTTGAGATCGCTCATTCTCTCAGTTGAGAGGGGCGCATGCCCCCTGTCAACAGGATTCATTCTCTCCAGTGGCATCAGCACCTTTTGGCGCACTATGCTTTGTCTTTGCTCCAGGAATTTCTGGGCCGTGCTATGGCTAGCGACCGTCTGGAACTGACGCATTATTAGCAGTTGGATCGAGAGCATGACGATGATGCCGAACAGGGCTTCGCCTTGCCTTGCCGTCAGCCCTTGGTAGACCAGCTTGAGGGAGATGCCAGTGAAAAGGATGGCACCTATAGCAAGTAAACCTACCACGGCGGCCATCAAGCTCAGGCTGGAAAGGAAGAGGAAAGAGGCTAGCCTGCCTGAGGATCGCATCTTGGCCATCGTCGCCTTCAAATCCTTGGCCCTTCGTAGTACCCCTCTCTCTAATGGCCTTAGCCAGAGAATGAGGCCGAAGTAACCCAATATGATAACGATCTGGAATATCACCACTGCAGCCGACTCCATGGCATAGGCCCCTGCGATGATTACATAATATAAGGCAAAAGCCAGGCCAGTCCCGAAAAGGAGGAAGAAGGCATGGGCCAGGGGATAGAGCCCTCCCAAAAGCAACACTGCGGCCACCTCGACGGCCAGTCTCTTCTTGCACTTGAGAAGATATGAGACGGGGCGCTTCACCTCACCCCTAAGCTTGGGGATCTCCATCCTCTCCTTCCTCCTGCTAGTAGGTAAAAAGAGAATCAGGAAGTTGAAGGAATAAAGCAGGAAAGCGCATACCAGCCAGAGAAGCAAACCCTCCTCTGTGAGCATGATGATCAATACACCTATGAACCAAAACAGGGCGACGAGTCCCCATCCGGCTTTTGCAATAGGCTGTGAGGCTTTCAACTTGTGTAGACGAGCTTGGTCTCTCTCTACCTCTCCTTTCACCAAATCCTCAAAGCTCTCCGTGCCCTCCATGGCTTCGCCCTCCCTCTCTTCAAATTCCTTCCCTCCCTCCAGAATGTCTTTATCCTTCAACGTCCACCACCTCGGCGAAGCCCAAAGTAAAAAGAATATGGAAGTAGGAGACGAAATCATCAAATAACCCTCCCAGGAGCTCCACCGACACCTTCGGCCCGAGTAACGGCATCAAGGACTTGCTTGCTCATCAAGAACCTCATGTCCGGTGCTATCAGGTATACGGGGGCCAGGCCGAACAAGTCATGCTTCACGAACTCGAAGATGACGATGCGGCGATAATCTGAAAGGATACTCTTCAACTTCGCCTGGTCAATCTTGCCTGCGTCATGGCGCTGCCTGACTTCATCCAAGGGCGCCAACACATCCTCCTCTAGCCTCCTCACTCTGCTAGCCGCCACGCCTTCCCCTAAATAAATGCTCATCACTGAGAGGAGGAAGCGCCAGATGAAATACATCATCAAGAAGAAAAGGACCAGCGCTAAAGAATTGGAATAGTTGTTCGAGGCGAGGAAATTCCAGACGCTGCTCCTGGTGGCACCAGGCAATAGGAAACCAAGCACCACGACGATGCCACTGACCACCACCAAAAAGACCGCTGCTAAATACGCGATCACCAAGACCACCCTCCCCCGCTGCGGAGAAACAGTTAATCTGCCCTTCCAGTTCTCAGGCATGCGGAACGTGCCGTGAGCATAGGGGCGATAGATGAGAAGCAAGAATCGCAAGAGTATGATTGCGGCGCCCTGCACGATGATGATCAACGACAGTTGCAGAGGCAACGCTCTTTCCATCAACCCGAAATAAAATGCACCAACGATGTTGACACTGAAGAGTAATGTGACAGAGAAGAGCGAGAGGGTGTTCCCATATAGGAAAGCATCTAACCAAACCTCTGTTATGAGCGTTTTGCGTCCTTTAGCTATGGCCTTCGCTGCCCCCTTTAAATCTTTTTTACCGCGGTATCTCTCCTGCCTAAGGAATCCAGCCTCTTTCTTACTCGTCGGGAGAAAGAGGATAAGCCAGGCCAGGGAAACAAGCAGGTAGGAACAGAACACCCAGAGCATGAAACCGTTGGGGAGAAGGATAATGAGAACCAAGGAAACCGAGAATAGGAGGAACGACAGCCACCATCCCACCCCTCTCCACTTTCTAGTCCTTCTGATGCTGCCCAGTACTGCTCTCTCTCGCTCCAGTCTCCTGCTTATCTCCTCTCTGAGAACCTCCAATTCATGAACTGGCCACCCTCCCTCCTCTTCCAAGAAGCTCTACTCCCCTCGATAAATTCGCTATATTATCTCAGTTGCACGATTTACAGGTCATAGAAGTATAACTAAACTCGCTAAGAAAATTCACATCCTAATTTTCGGCTATGGCGCAAATGCTAGTTGCATTCGCGCAAGGATTAGGAAATTGAGGATAGACCGGCTCGCCGCACGATTTCTGGCACCTTCTCCTCCCACGCTGGCGCCATTATGTGCACGCCTCTTATCCCTTCGATGTCCCTAAGATGCTGTATCTGCTCCACGCACATTTGAATGCCTTCTTCCTTGGGATCGCTGGCCCTTCTTAGACGATCTATTATCGAATCGGGCACGCACATGCCTGATACTTTATTCTTCATGTACAGGGCGGTCTTGTGCGATTTGAGCGGCATGACTCCCGCCAGGATATGCACCTTCTGGTGCAGGCCTTTCTCCCGCACCAATGACATCCAGCGCTCGAAGCGCTGCATATCGTAGATACTCTGGGTCTGGATGAAGTCAGCTCCTGCCTTGATTTTCTTCGCCAGCCTGATCACGCGATATTCAAAGGGGTCGGCGAAAGGATTGGCTGCAGCACCTAGAAACAGCTTAGGGGCGACCTCCAGCTCGTCTCCGCTCCAGAGCTTGCCCTCATCCCGCATCCGTCGCAGAACCATAAGCAGCTGGATCGAGTCCAGATCGTATACATTCTTGGCCTCCTTCATGCTGCCGAAGGTCTGGTGGTCACCGCTCAAGCACAATATGTTGCGCACGCCAAGGGCGCTCGCTCCCAGGACGTCGCCCTGCAAGGCGATGCGGTTGCGATCGCGGCAGGTCATCTGCACCACAGGCTCTAGGCCATCCTGCAGCAGCACCACGGCGCAAGCTATGGACGACATGCGCGACATGGCCGTCTGGTTATCGGTGAGGTTGAAGGCATCGGCGCATCCCTTCATTTGCCTGGCATGCGTCCTTATCCTCTCTGCACTGGCCGATCTTGGAGGGCCTATCTCCGCCGTCACCGCGAATCTTCCTGACTCCAATGCTTGCTCCAGGTTGCTGCCTGACCTCAAGGCCTCTCCCCCTTCATCTTCCTTTGCTCCTCGCTGATGACCGCTGTTGGGATCACCGTCCTGCGCGGCCCCCCATCCCTGGCTGTCAACCAGCTCTTGGGAGGTATGGGCTCCTCGAGCAGGTCCGACCTGCCCATTGCCTCCAGGCTGCGCACGATCTGATCCCAGGCGCACGGCACTTCAGGAGAGATCTCGCACCTGCCATTCTGGGAGCCCCCGCAAGGACCATTTAGCAGGCTCTTGGCACAACGGGCGATGGGACATATGCCACCGGTTAGGTGGAGGAGACAATCACCGCAACCGCCGCATTTCTCCACGAAGACTCCAGGCATATCAGGCGCGCCCATGTGACTGGTGTTCAAACCTGGCAACACCCTGATCCTAGGATAGAGCACCTGCACGGTTTGCGCCCCAACCCCACAGGCCAGGGAGAGCACGGCATCTTTGCCTTTTACCAATGGCCCCATGGCCTCCACCCACTCTCGCTCGCACTGCCTCTCCACCGTGATCTCTTCCACCTTCCAGGGGTGATTAGCAAGGCTGGCACGAAGGCGCAAGGCCTCGGCCAGGATGGATACTTCCTTCTCTCCCCCCGCATGGCACACCGCCACACAGGAACGGCATCCCGCGACAAGGATGCGCTCATGGCCCGAAAGCATCCTGAAGATCTCTTCCAGAGGCTTCTGCTCCCCTACGATCATCCTCTTACCCCCAACGGGCTCTCCCCTATCTCCTTAGCTCGTTCGAGCATGAGTTCGGCCACCTCCTTCGCTTTCCACGATTGGTCCGAGGAGAGATGGAACATCTCTAGCCTCTCTTTCCCCAAGCCCACTTGCTCAAGGATGCGCTTGGCCTGTTCCACCCTCTTGGCTGCTTCTATGTTGCCATATAAATGATGGCAATTGCCCTCCAGGCATCCCGCCACGAAAACTGCGTCCGCTCCTTCTCGGAAAGCCCTAAGGATGTGCATCACGTCCAGCCTCCCTAAACATGGCAATGAGATGAGAGCGACCTCCGTGGGCAACTCTAGCTTGCGTTCTCCTGCCAGACGAAAAGCTGATGCGCCGCCGTGCTCGCACACGAAGCCTATTATCCTCATCCTAAGCACCTCAAGAGCGCCCTGGTTTGGGCGTATATCTGCTCTTCAGTGTCCATATGCATCGCTATGGCGCGGCTGGGACAGAGAGGTGCGCAGGCTCCGCAACCCTGGCATAACTCTGGAATGACTTCGGCCTTGCCTCCCTCCCCTATGCGCGGAGCGGAATAAGGGCAGATGCGCACACAGCTCAGGCAGGCCGAGCATTTTTCCTTGTCAACCTGCGCCAGCGCCCCCTCGCGCCGGGCATTCCCTTTAAGCAGCTCCGCCGCTCGCGCTGCGGCTGCAGCCGCCTCTCTCTCCAGGTCTTCGAATAACATATTGCCTAGGCGGTATCGACACGCCAATATCCCAGCCCTGACCGTCTCACCTGGTCTGAGCCTAGAATCCATCCGTAGGATGTCACCCTTGTCATCCAGGGGAAGTTTGAATATCCTAGCGAGTTCTTCCGCCTCCGCATTGGTGATGCTGTCCCTGAGCACCAAATCTGCCTTCAAGCGGATTGGCCCTAATAGCGAATCCTGGAAGCTAATCTCATATGGCCCCGAGCCCTGCCAATGCACCTCCCCTTGAAGTCTATAGAACGTAACCCCCAGGCATTGGGCCTGGCGCTGCAACGCCTCCATCTTTCCCATCGCCCTTAATTCCCTTCCTAAGAGCGAGATGCTCAGGTTCGACGCGTTCGCCTTGGCCTTCAGGGCGAATAGCGTGGCGCGCGGAGAGATGCAGGAACAATCCGTGCCGGAACTCCTGCCTCCGGGCAAGACCACGATCGAAATGTGATTAGAATTCGCCATCCTACTCTCCTGAACTGGTCTCCCCTCTAGGTCCCTGAGCTCCAAGCAAGGTTCTGGAGCTAGGATGATAGCCCCGTAGCGGGCTCGGGAAATGCCTTCCGCGCTTTCCATCTCCAGCTCAAAATCTCCTGGTACACCCTCACAGCGGATGACTCTCTTGCCCCACAGTACTTTAACCTTAGCTTCCAACTCTTTTAATGTGCTATGACCTCTTTTCATCTCCTTCTCATCAGCAAAGATATAGGAGGGGGGGGTGCTGATCTGATTCTTCGGGACGATCACTTCCACTTCCAAGCCTTGAGCTACCAGTTCTCGCGAAGCCAAGGTGGCGGTAAGACCACTCCCTATGACGGCCACCCTGCGCAAAGTTCTTCCCTCTAGGAAAGTGGGCGGCGGATTCCAGGCCCTCATCTTTTCCACCGCGGCGGCCATCATGGCCTTGGCCTTTCTTAACGCCGCCTCCGGCGGATGGATGTAGGCAGCCAATTCCCTAACGTTCGCAATTTCGAGACCGTATGGACTCAAGCCTGATCCTTCCATCAGCTTGGCGAATTCTGCTCTAAATCCTGAATCGTGACAACCAACCAACACCACTCTGTTAGCCTTGGAGTTTTTCAGTAAAGCACGCGCCTGCTCCCTGCCCTCGCTCTTGCACAATCGAGGGATGAGAAAGGCAGCAGCGACTCCCTTTAGCCCTGCCGCATATTCAACCAGCTCTTGCACCTGGAAGGGGGGTCGCTCTCCTCCTGCCCATGAGCACACCATAACATATACACACTCATCGCTCATGAGCGACCCTCCAGAAGAGCTATTGCCCTGCTAGCCGCGGCTGCTCCATCCTCCGCGCTGGCCACGATATCCTTGGGGCCCGCGCAGGAACCCGCGACGAAAACACCAGCTCTGCTCGAGCACCACCTGTCGTATGTGCTCGTGGAGATGAAACCGAACGCATCAAGTTCAATCCCCAACGCTGCGCTCAATTTTCTTGCGTTCGTTACTGGCCGAAGCCCCGTAGCAAGGACCACCAGATCAAAAGAACGCTCTTCGACGATACTCTCATCCTCTCGGACGAAGCGGACCAATGGCCTACCGTCCTCGCCCCTAAGGATCTCCGAAGGCCTCGATCTTATGAGTTCCACATTCTCCTGAAGGGAAGCCCATAGCCTGATGTTCTCCCTAGGGTCCTGCAGCCTGAGGTCCATATAAAAGAAGGTTACACTGCAAGCGGGAACCCTGGTTTTGACGGCTTGTGCCAGCTTGAAAGAGGATTTACAGCAATAGCTAGAACAGTAGGAGGCGCGCAGTCTGTCATCCCGCGAACCTACGCATTGGACGAAGGCCAGGCTGCTGGGCTCCTTTGCGGTGGATGGAACAAGGATCCTGCCTGAGCTTGCCAATCCCTTCTCCATCTCTAAAGAGGTGATGACATCCGCTACTTCACCATATCCCAGCCTCCTGTCCGATTGGGGATGGAAAGGAATAGCTCCGACGGAGCATATGACTGCCCCCACTTTGAGCTCTAACAACTGGGATGACTTGGTAAGGCGGAGAATGAAATCCCCTGGCCTTCCCTCGAGCGCCATAACCTCCGCATCCTTAATTATCTCCACCCCAGGCGAGTCTCTGACCAGTTTTATCTTGTCCCTTGCCAGGCACACATCGCATCGCACGCATCGCTCCACGCCCTTACAGCTCAGCTGCGCGCAGAGCCCGCCCAATTCATGCTCCTTCTCGATTATGATGGAGGGTACTCCCCTCTCCCCGAGGCTCAGTGCAGCGCACAAGCCAGCTATTCCAGATCCTATAATAGCCACTCTTCGAACATTTTCAGTTGTACTATCCTGAAGCGGTTTGATCTCACACTCTTTGGAGGTTTGCTCATCCAGGCTCATCACCGGCGACTCTATTGCGAGACTCGATTCTTTATATATAGCTTCTCAGCCTTCAACCATTCCTACAGAAACCGCTCACCGCTGGACAAAAGATTATTGACCTTTCCTTCGATTAGAGTATCATGAGGGTAGCGGCCTTCACCTTGGATGTGGACAGGGACGTGAACCTCCCTGCACCAGGCAAGAAGGAGGCGTGCTCCAAATGCCCCGAGAGAGATAGGTTAGAGGCGAGATTCTCCTCCTCGGCCAAAGGCCTTTGTCTGGCCGTGGACTTGCTTTCAGAGTTGGGCATAAGGGCCACCTTCTTCCTGGAAGGCGAGACCCTTATCCACTTGGCCAGAGAGATGGATGTAAGGAAACTGCTCTCCCGCCATGAAGTGGCATGTCATGGGGTGTGCCATGAAGATATAACTGGTGAATCCACAGGTCTACCGCTCACAGGCTGGGAAATCTCAGAAATGCTGGACCGCTCCAAGGAGATTGTTAAAGAAGTATTCTCCCTCGAGCCTCAAGGCTTCCGTGCTCCATACCAACATATCGACCAAAGGACGCTCTATCTACTTCATAAGAAAGGTTTCGCTTATGATTCCTCTTTCACCAGGCCTATCGATGATGAGGGGAGCATCAGACCTTTTAAGGTGGCGGGGGAGCTGCTGGAGATACCTCTTGCGAGCGCCATGGACTTGGCCGGGAGAAAGATTGTCTCATATCTCTGGCCCATGCACGAAGGGAGAAGGGCACCGGAGGACTACCGCCGCTTGGCGGCCTCAGTACACCATGGCGTATTGGTCCTAGCCACCCATAGCTGGCATTTGGTAGAAACTTATAATCGCGGTATATTGGATGAAGCCTCGACAAAGGCTAACCTCCACAACCTGCGCCGAGTCCTACAGGGAGTGAGGGAGGAGGGCATGGAGTTCTTGACTATGCAGGAGATAGCCGAGGCCTGGAAAAGATGAAGAAATGGTAAGCTCGATTTAAGAATTGAGATGCATCTTAGCGCCCTTTCAGGGATGCAAGTAAGGCGAGGAGGGATTTTTAGAAGATTAGGCAGTGGAATTTCGTGCTGCCAAACAACGGTCGCAGAGAATCTCAAGCTCAGATAAAATATAGAATTGGATTCTGGGCGACAAGCGTTCAAAAATCAATGAGGACTTAAACGCTTCATTTAAAATATGCATTAACACCTCAATCTAGTTTAACGAGAGAGGACACGTTTCCTTGCAGCTTGAGCGAATTCCTATATTGACGTTTTTCGTCGCAGCTTTCGAAAGAGATGAGGAGAAAAAAGGCCAGGCCTAGAGCGTACATTGCCTTTTATTCAATCATGCTTAATTCAGACCCACGATCCTGCCGTCGTCGAACACATCCATGTCCAAAGCGTTAGGCCTGGCAGGCAGACCCGGTATCAACATGATGTCCCCGCAAATGGCCACCACGAAGCCTGCCCCGGCGGATACCTGCACCTCCTTCACAGTCAGAGTCCAGCCCATGGGAGCGCCTTTGATCTTGGGGTCGTCGGTAACTGAATGCTGGGTCTTAGCTATGCACACCGGCAGCCCTCCGTAGCCGTTCTTCTCTATCCATTCCAGGTCTTTCTCAGCCTCAGCGTGGAATTTGATCTCCCCCGCGCCATACATCTCCCTGGCCACCGTCTCGATCTTCTTGCGGATGGGCATGTTCAAGTCGTACAAGAATTTGAAGGAGTTCTGATCCTTCTCGATGGCCTCCAATACTTGATGGGCCAATTGCACGCCGCCCTCTCCGCCCTGATCGAAGACGAAAGAGACGGCAGAGCGCACACCAAGACGACGGCAATGCTGCATCACCAGCTCCACTTCCTCTACCGTATCGGTCTGGAAATGATTGATGGCCACCACCACTGGAACGCCATACTTGCGCACGTTGAGCACATGCCTCTCTAGATTGGCCAGGCCTCTTTCCAGGGCCTCTAGGTTCTTGACCTCACATTTCTCCAAGGGGCATCCTCCATGCATCTTGAGAGCCCTAATCGAGGCTACTAGCACCGCGCAGTCCGGCCTCAGACCACCCACGCGGCAGACTATGTTAAAGAATTTTTCTGCACCTAGATCAGTCCCGAAACCTGCCTCTGTGACCACGTAATCCGCCAATTTGAGGGCGTATTTGGTGGCTAACAACGAATTATTGCCATGCGCGATGTTGGCGAAGGGGAAGCCATGTATGAACATGGGCTCACCTTCCAGTGTCTGGACGATGTTGGGCTTGATAGCCTCGCGCAAAAGCAGAGCCATAGCCCCTATGCATCCCAGTTGCTTGGCATACACCGGTTTCTTATCATAGGTATAGGCCACGATCATGCGCCCCAGCCGCTCCTTGAGGTCTTGCATAGATGTGGACAAGGCCAAGATGGCGCTTATCTCAGAAGCAGCGGTAATAATGAAACCTGATTCATGCGGCACGCCTCCTTCCCCTCTTCCCCCCAAACCCACGATTATCTGCCTCAGCTCCCGGCAGTTCATGTCTATGGCCTTCTTCCAGATGATGCGGGTAGGATCGATATTCAGCTCATTCTTGCGGTTAACATGGTTCTCGATTATGGCTGATAACAGATTATGGGCCGCCCCCACCGCATGGATGTCACCTGTGAAGTGAAGGTCTATCTCCCACATGGGATATACTTGTGACCTGCCTCCTCCCGTGGCTCCGCCTTTGGTTCCGAATACCGGGCCTAAGGAAGGCTGGCGCAAGGCGCCGATAACCCGGCGGTTCAATTTCCCCAAACCCTGAACAAGGCCTATGGTGGTTACGGTCTTGCCTTCCCCCGCGGGAGTAGGGGTGACGGCCGTGGTGACGATGAGCTTTCCATTGGGCCTATCCTCAAAGCGGCGCAGAACTTCCAAGGGTATCTTGGCGGCATATTTCCCGTAGCGCTGCAGATCATCCGGGGATAGGCCTATCTTGCTGGCCACTTCCTCGATAGGCAGACACTTGGCGGCCTGAGCGATCTCGATGTTTGTCTTCACGGAGGCACCTCAACAAAGGTCAAAGCGGATAACGGTATCAGACGACCCTATAAATATCAATTCTAAAGCAGCCTTTGGAGAGATATGCTAGAGGAATGATTAGTTGCTATGCATTGAGGTACACAGGTATCACCGATAGAGAACCAATAAAGTAATAGCTCCTCATTCATCTTTATACTCAAGAGGAGATGGGATGCCTGCACAGGTTATCGATTGCGGCAGGATAGCGGCACAGATTAAGGCAGAGCTGAAGGAGAGAGTTATGCGACTTCACTTGTCAGGGAATACGCCGGGCTTAGGCGTGGTGCTGGTGGGTGAGGATCCAGCCTCCAAGGTATACGTGAGCATGAAGACCAAGGAATGCCGGGAATTGGGCATAAACAGCAAACAGCTGAATCTCCCTGAGACGGTGTCCGAGGAAGAGTTGCTGCGAAATCTGGATTACCTGCAGGCCGATCCTAAGATCCATGGCGTCCTGGTGCAGATGCCACTACCGCGCCATATCGCCGAGGCCAAGGTCATGGAGCGCATCGAGCCGGATAAGGATGTTGACGGTTTCAACCCCATAAACGTGGGCAAGATGCTGCTGGGGTCTCCAGGCATGCTCCCCTGTACCCCACAAGGCATAAAGGAGCTTTTGCTGCGCAGCGGCAACTCGCCTGAAGGGAAGCATGTGGTGATTGTGGGGCGCAGCAACATTGTGGGCAAGCCCATGGCCGCGATGCTCATGCAGAAGGGGGTCGGGGCCAACGCTACCGTTACCGTGTGCCATTCCGCCACCAAGGACCTCTCTTATTTCACCAGACAGGCCGATGTGCTCATAGTGGCCATGGGAAGGCCCAAGGCCATAGGGGCAGATATGGTCAAGGAGGGGGCAGTGGTGGTGGACGTGGGGATGAATCGAGTGGATGACCCTAAGTCCGAGAAAGGATATCGTCTGGTGGGGGATGTGGATTTCGAAGCGGTCAGCAAGAAGGCCAAGGCCATAACTCCTGTGCCTGGAGGCGTTGGTCTGTTGACCCGGGCCATGCTCATGGTCAATACCGTGCGCGCGGCCGAGATGGCGGTAGAAAAGGCCAAGGGACGAAGACGTTAAGCGTGGAACGCAGCTTGATGAAAAGCATAATTTTATGAAGCGCCACCGTGTCTACCCGCCGCATCAGGGTTCCTGAGAACCTTCGAAGAGGCGATCGCATGGTTGCTGTTGAGGTCGTCAATCTAAGAAAGAAATACGGTGAGCTTGAGGCGCTCAAAGGCATAAGCTTCAGCGTTAACGAGGGGGAGGTGTTCGGCCTTATCGGGCCTAACGGGGCAGGTAAAACCACGGCCCTAAGGGTATTGGCGACCTTATTGGAAGTAACCTCGGGCGAGGTGCGCATCTGCGGCTATGATTTAGTTAAGCAGGCGGATGAGGTGCGCAAGATAATTTCTTATCTCCCCGAGGATGCGGGAGCATACAAGAACATGAAGGGCATCGAATACCTTCGCTTCATATGCGATTTCTTTGGCGATAAGGACAAGCAGCAGATGCTGCAGAGAGGAATAGAGATCGCCCGCTTGGGGGAAAGGTTGAACGATCGCATAGATACATATTCCAAAGGCATGCAGCGCAGGCTGCTGGTAGCTAGAGCGCTGATGATAAAGCCCAAATTAGCCATCCTGGACGAGCTCACGTCAGGGTTGGATGTCATAAATGCTCAGACCATTCGCCGCACTGTTAAAGAAGCGGCCAGGCAAGGCACGACCGTGCTGCTGTCTTCGCACAACATGCTCGAGGTGGAGCTCATGTGCGACCGCATAGCGTTGATTGATGATGGCAGGATAGTAGCCACGGGTACGCCTTCCGAGCTGAAGGCCAATTATGCCGCCGATAATATCGAGGATGTGTTCGTGAAGGTGGTGGGATGAGCAGCCTGTGGAATATAATCAAGAAAGAGGTCAAGGAGCTTTTAACTCCTGCGACACTGGTCCCCATCATAATCTTTGCCGTCATATTCGGCATGCTGGGGAATGCCTTCGGTGGGGCTACGGAGGAGATATCCAAGCCTCCCAAGATCGCCATCATAGACCGTGACGGGTCTTATATTTCCCAGGCTGTGTACTCCGACTTCGCATCGAGGTCAGAAGTCATATACAACGGCACCGATGTGGAGGAGGCAGTAGCGCAGTTGCAAGCCCAGAATGGCGTGGCCCTTTTTGTCATCCAACCCGATTTTGCTAGAAATATAAGCGAGAATAAATCGGGTGTGATTAAGATCTATTGGATCATGAAGGGCGCAGGAATAATGGATACCATGACCTCAGCTTCGGCAGATGTCCTCCTGTAGACCGTCACCCGCGACCTATCCAGGGCCCTGATAGACTCGCGCCTCACAGACAACTCCAACGTTATCCTGAATCCGATAAACGCGACGCATAGCACGGTCTTCAAGGGAAAGATGATGGAGGGCGTGAGCCCAGCCCAGATAAGCACAGTGATGAGCGGGCAAGGGCTCATCGTCCCGTTGATCGTGGTCATGGTGATAATTTACGCCGGCAGCATGGTGGTCACGTCCATGGGCAATGAGAAGGAGAACAAGACCTTGGAGACCCTGCTCACCCTGCCTGTAAGGAGGACCTACATAGTCTTCGGCAAGCTCGCCGGCGCGGCCATCGTAGGTCTGGTGCTGGCAGGTATCTACATGATGGGCTTAGGATATTACATGACCTCCTTGACCATGGGATCATCCTTGGATTTGAGCTCGTACGGCATCTACCTGGACTTGGTGGACTATCTGCTAGTGGGCATATCCCTCTTCCTAGCGCTCCTTTCCGCTCTAGCCTTGTGCATGATATTAGGGATATTCACCAAGAACTACAAGGCTGCTCAATCCATGACCCTTCCCATCACCATGCTAGCGCTCATCCCCATGTTCATACTGATGTTCAGCGATTTCGACACCCTTCCCCTGGTAGCGAAGATACTGGTCTTCGCCATTCCCTTTTCTCAACCTATAATCGCCATCAATTCCCTCATGTTTGGGGAGGTGGGAATAGTGTTGCTGGGCATAGCATATGAGGTGATATTCGCCTTAGCCGCCATGTTCGTGGCCGTATCTCTCTTCAAGAAGGATATCCTTCTCACTGGCCGAGTCAAACGACCACAAACCAAGGGCCAAAGGAGCAGGAGCATTTGGACCATGAGGAGGAGATGAAGCAAAGGCCGCATCCCAGTCCCGACGCTGCTGTATGTGATACCCGGCCTACCGCAGGACGGCAAACATTTAAAACGAACAGGCTATTTCACCGCGAATGTTGCGTGAATGCGCTGAGCATGGATATTTCCGCGGCGACCTATGCCCTGTATGTGGCGAAGCTGGAAGATTCCTGATGAATGATCAGGAATTGGAGCAGATAGGCCGAACCATGGCTGGGGCCTTGAGACATTTCCCAGAGAAGTTCGGGCTGACCATGGATTCTCAAGGATTCGTCAGTCTGAGGGACTTCATCGCCGCGCTGAAGAGGCAGAGAGAGCGCTACCACTGGGTAAGACCTCATCACATCATTGCTATAGTCGAGACTGACCCTAAGGGAAGGTACCAGATCAGCAACGACATGATCCGCGCCACCTACGGCCACTCCCTTCCCCTGGAACTGAATCTGCCTACCGATAACATCCCCGATTTGCTCTACTATCCCACCACCCCAGAAGAGGCGGATATCCTTCTAGAAACTGGGCTCAAGCCTTCGGACCGCAAGCTGGTGCATCTTTCCAGAACCTATAACGATGCACTCAATGCGGGATTGGTGAGGACCGATAGCCCGGTGATCCTTGAGATAGACTCCAAGAAGGCCGTCCAAGACGGTATAGTCATTCAGAGGGCAGGAAGGACAGTCTTCTTGACTCAAGAGGTCCCTCCTAACTACATTAGGAGGGCGGAGAGGCCTGAGGAACAGACAGAAGAAATAATAGAGCGGGATTGAGGCTTTTAACCAAGACTCCTTTGAGGATTCGATGCCCCTTCCGATAGATTGAATATCACCCAAGTTGAAGAAGGACCGATGTTCGTCCGTGGCGATCGCCTGCTCAAAGGAGGTTTTGAGTGTTGGCACTCCTTGCACGCCCTGGCATACTATTGGGAAGGGTTCAGGCCGAGGCTTGCCGTGTATGATGTGGAGACAGAATCGATGCAGGATCTGGAACTGGTAAAGGAGCTCTCTCGGTTTGAGATGAGCGTGGAGGAGGAGCGCTTCTGCATTGGGCGCTTCCAAGAAGGAAGATATGTGCCCTGCCCTGACCGTGCCAGGTTAGATGGTCCATTTGCTCAATGCAGGTCCTGCGCCAGCACATGGATACCAATACAAGAATGCATATTCGAGCCTAAGTGTGCCGGTGATATGTGCGACTCCCCCCTCTGCCGCAAGGAGCATGTAGTCTATGCCACCTTTTTCGGCGATGTGGTCAAGATAGGTATGACCGCAGGCTCCAGGCTAGTGGAGAGGTCGATAGAGCAAGGGGCTGATGCCGTGGCCAAGCTGGTAAGGTTACCCAATCGAATGGAGGCGAGGAAGGCAGAGAAGCATATCTCAGCCCTGTTGGGATTGCCGCAGAGGGTTAGGGCAGAGACAATGGCCAATGAGGTCCTAAAGAGTCCTCGTCCCTATGAGCTGCGAGCGAAGCATCAAGAGATATTGTCCCGCCTAGATGGGATTTATGCGCTGCTGGAGGACTCTCTTATCCTTCTCGATGGCTATCCTGGATTGGAGGAGCTGAGGGAGGTGGAGTGCGCTCCAGCAAAGGTCCCTCCCACTGGCCCTCACTCGGGCCGCCTCATCTGCATTAAAGGTCGATATTTATTTTACGAATCGCGGGAGAAGGAGACGCTCATGCTCCCCCTAGCTGATGTCTCCTCAAGACACCTGGAGCTGGGCCACAATTAATAAGACTCGATATCTCAATCTGGGCGGGTCGGGATCTCCATGAGCCAAATCCTTAGACCTGAGGATGTCAGCCTGAAGTTCGGTAAGCTCTTCTGCCGCGGGATATACACCATGGTCGACGAAGAAGCAGGTATAGCCAGAATCGTAGAAGAGTGTTCCGCCAAAGGCCCTGTGGAATGGGATTTCATGAATCGCAAGAGAGCGGGCGGGGCCATAACTGACATCCGCCTTGACGGCACCACGTTGATAATGGACGCCGTTATCGGGGAGAGGGAGGTGCGCTTCGGACCGGCTTCCAAGGACCTCGGAGGGCAAGGGCTGAAAGGAGTGACTGTGGAAGGGGAAGTAGTGAAGACCACGTGGGTGGGACTTGCAGGAGCCAGCGTAGGCATCGGCGCGTGCCTTCCTCAAGCACCGGGGGTGATTGAGACGTTGTACCCCGAGGATGCGAAAGTAGGTGGGGCGAACAAGATTGAGGTCACCATCTCCACCCCTAAGATGATAAGGGCCATATTCGCCGTGGATGACACAGACACCAAGGAGAAGGGAGCCTCTTGGGTGTTGATGCTGAAGGCTGCCCGAGAGGCACCTGTGGGACATATGCTGGAGCACCGCATCGTGCAACTCAACCCCAACGTCAAAGAAAAGACCACTCAATGCGTGGCAGTGGGTGTTTCGTTCGCGGTCAGGGAGAGAGATTTCGAAATCCTTAGAGAGCATTTCATCACTTATTTGAAAAAGGGCACACTCTCAGAGAATACGGTTCTCGCGGTCATGAAAGGGCTGCGCGTCCCCCAAGTGGTGGAGGAATATGGATTGAGGGCTAAGCGTGAAGTCCTAACCCTGCATGACGCTCATCGCGCGGCGAGAGAGGGTGGAGTGGAACTGGTAGAAATAACTGGGCCGAGAGGGGCCATAGGGGCGGTCGCTGGTATCGGATGCCACGATATGGGCGTTAGGGCCGCGGGGCTACCTGAGGACCTTTAAGGCACCCAACGCCTGATGCACGATCTAGCCCATTCATCCTCCAAAATGCAGGGCAGCAGGAAAAATAGATATCAGGGGCCGAGATTGATGAGGATGAACGTAAAGGATTAAGATGCATTTGGGGGGCTTACACCATGAAGAATGAGATTACTAGGGTGATCGCCAACACTGCCTATCAGACCTATGAGAAGCGATTGCTCAAGGAGGTCCAGGAAGCCCCCATACCCAAGCACATCGCCATAATCATGGATGGAAATCGCCGCTTCGCTCGCGAGTTCGGCCTGCGCCCCGAAGAGGGACACGCTAAAGGCAAGGATAAGCTGGAAGAGGTCATGGAGTGGTGCTTGGAGTTGGGTATCAAGATCCTCACTGTCTATGCCTTCAGCACCGAGAACCTGAAGCGGGAGAAGGAGGAAGTGGATTATCTGATGCGCATGTTCGAGGAGAATTTCTACAAGCTAGGCGATGATGAGCGCATCCATAAGCACGGGATCAAGCTTACCGTGCTGGGACAGAGAGAGCTCCTTCCCCCTAAGGTGCAAGAGGCCATACGGTATGCCGAGGGCAAGACCGCGGGCTATAGCAATTACTTCTACAACATCGCCATCGCATATGGCAGTCGCCAGGAGATCATCAACGCCGTGAAGCGCATCGCCCAGGACGTCAAGGAGGGAAAATTGTCCCTGGACGATATAAGTGAGGACACTGTCTCCAAATATCTATATACGGCGGATTTCCCCGACCCTGATCTCATGTTGCGCACCTCGGGGGAGGAGCGCGTTTCCAATTTCCTTCTTTGGCAGATGGCATATTCCGAGCTGTACTTCACGGATGTATACTGGCCGGGCTTCAGGCATGTGGACTTCTTAAGGGCTATCCGCTCCTATCAGCTGAGGCAGCGCCGCTTTGGCAAGTGACTCTTGACTTGTTACTCAGTAGCTCCTTTTGGCATTCCGGTGCTTACTTCTATCCGCATTTCGAAGCTTGGCCCCTCTTTCCTATTGCTGTGCAGGTACAGGCAAACTCCGTAAGATAAGCGTACTGAGATGAGGATAGATGAATATCTATGAAAAGAAGAGACTAAGCAGAGTTAGGCATGATTATAATAATGCAACCTCCCTTTCCGCTCGTTCCTGAGGTGAGCTAACGTGGCGGAACAGGACCTTGTGCTTGTGCATGCGCCGAGTGTGTACGATTTCCGAAAGGAATTCCTGTTCTATGGGCCCGTCTCGGACTTGGTCCCGTCAACACCGGTGTTCGAGATGTATCCTTTCGGCTTCATGACCATCGCCGCACACCTTCACCGTCTGGGATATAAGGTACGCATAGTGAACCTAGCCAGCATGATGTTGAACGATCCTGATCTGGACGTGGAAGCCTTCCTGGGACGGATCAAGTCCAAGGTATTTGGCCTCGACCTGCATTGGCTTCCGCACGCTCATGGAGCGCTGGCTATAGCTGAGATCATAAGGCGCCTGCACCCTGGCTCTAAAATCCTCTTCGGTGGATATTCGAGCACCTATTATCATCAGGAATTGATACTATATCCCCAGGTGGATCTAATACTAAAGGGTGATTCCACCGAGGCGCCAGTGGCAGAATTGCTGGAAGCTCTTGAAGAAGGCGATGAGCTCAATAAGGTAAGAAATCTCACGTGGAAGGATGAGAGGGGTGTGCATTCTAACCCTATTAGCTACGTTCCTGAAGATTTGGATTATCTGGATATAGACTATGGATGGATGATCCGATCAGTCATTAGGCACCGCGACCTCGAAGGCCACAAACCGTTCAAGGACTGGGACCGTTATCCCCTGACCGCTGCCTTCACCGTGCGAGGTTGTGCGCAGAAGTGTCTGGTTTGCGGTGGCTGTAATGCGGCCATGCGAGGTTTCCTATGCCGACAGCGACCGGCATTTCGTTCGCCCGAGCAGGTGGCCCAGGACATAAAGCATATAGAGGACTACCTCAAAGCGCCTACGTTCGTCGTAGGAGATGTCAGGGCTGGAGGGATGAAGTATGCCGAAAAGTTCTTCTCTGAAGTCAAGAAGTTGCGGATTGAAAATCCAGTGGTGTTGGAATTATTCACGCCTGCGGATAAATGGTTCTTCGAGAGAGCGTCATCCTCCTTCCAACGCTACTCGATAGAGTTCTCGCCGGATTCGCACGATGAAAGGGTTCGTTACGCCTTGGGCAGGAGATTCGACACCCCATCCCTGGAGAAGAGCGTGCAGCTGGCCTTGGAGAACGGATGCGAGCGCTTCGATATTTTCTTCATGATCGGCTTGCCCCAGCAGAATAGGGACAGTGCCTTGGATTCTGCGCGTTATGCGAAACGATTGCACGAGATCACCTCCCACGATATGCGGCTCTTGGTCTTCGAATCCCCTCTCGCCCCCTTCTTAGATCCTGGCAGCTACGCCTTCGAACATCCTGATGAGGTGGGATACAGACTCTTCGCGCGCACCCTGGAAGAGCATCGCATGCGCTTGGCCTCGCCCTCATGGAAGCACGTGCTATCCTACGAGACGGTGTGGATGACGAGAGATGAGATCGTGGAGACTTCCTATGACGCCGCAGACGCCCTGAACCTCGCCCGTCATGAGTGCGGCCTCATCGATAAGGAGGAGTTAAAATGCCGCATGGAGCGCACGGACCAAGCACGCCAGATGATGCGAGATATCGATCGGGCATTATCATCTGGCGACGAAAGTTTTAGAGCTAAGATGCTAGAGGAGCTGCGCGAAAGAGGGAGGGAGCTGATGGAGTCCACCATCTGCCGCAAGAGAGATCTAGAATGGCAGAGCCCTGGCATAGTGAGGAGCGTTCCTAGGGCTGTGATGGGTTTGATCAAAGAGAAGAAAAGGAAGAGGTAGCTGGTATTCTTCGCCAGCGCTACTTTTACCTCCGCTGACGTTGTTTTCCTCGCTCAGCCTTCCCTTTATCTCTTCCACGCTTGGCATCCTCCCTGCCACCTCAAGTACACCATGTGTGAATGGCGCAGGCTGGGCCATCACCCTATGCTCCCGCACGAGGATGGTATCTTAGATCTTGATCACCTCGGCATCCACACCAGACTCTTCTACGGCGGTGTGGGCGGCGACTTCCATCAGCCTACACTTAGCGCAGCCCAAAGGGAAAATTTTCACTTTGCTCGGCAGTGGTGAGATTTCGATCCACAGCCTAATCTTAGGCATCGATTTAGGTCATTGAATTAGCGATATTTCGCGAGGTGATAATCGTAACGAAAAGGGAATAAGTCCTGAGATGAAAATGGAATGAGAGCGAAGATGAATGGAAAGGCCTTCTTGATTTTGTCTTTCAGCATTCTGATGGCGGCTGTGACATTCGTATTATTGATCCTCTCCTAAGAGCACGGTTCGAATCTTGCGCTAATCGGTTCGGAACTTGAGCCACAAAGAAGATGGCACTCCGGGTGAGATACTCAATGGAGGTGAAACAAATGACCTCTAAAGTGATGAAAATGGCCATCCTAGGAACGGTGGCGCTGGCCGCCTTCTCCCTGCTCGCCCTTCCAGCATTGGCCGCTGGTGCGGGTCTGGGTGACTGTGATCAGACAAAACAGAAGGATATGCTGCAGGACGGTTCCTGTGGAGATTGCTCAGGTGACAGAGACTCGACAAGGCTTAACATAAGAGACAGAGATCGTGATGGCAGCTGCGAGGGCTCTATGTACTCCTTCGCCTACTGCCATTGCAGGCAGGTGGAAAAGCAGGGTTGAATTTCTATTCTCACTCTGCGCATGCCTGCTCAAACCCCTTTCAGCCGACTCTTTTCCTCAGCCCTCTAACCTTTTTCTCCTAACTCCAAGCTCCGTCTGGCCGCCGCCTCCACTGCGTCGATGAAAGCCCCTCTGACCCCCGCTTCCTCCAACACCCGCAAGCCTTCAATGGTGGTGCCTGCAGGCGAAGCCACCATATCCTTGGCTGCTCCGGGATGGATATTGGTTTCGAGTATGGTCTTGGCGGCCCCTAGAACGGTTTGGGCTGCGAGCTTTACAGCCACATCCCTAGGAAGCCCGGCCAGGACACCTCCGTCAGCCATGGCTTCGATGACCAGATAAATGAAAGCGGGACCGCTGCCTGATAGTCCCGTGACCGCATCGAGAAGCTTCTCCTCCACTGAAAAGGCTATGCCTACGGATTGGAGTATGCGCAGCACAATTTCCCTATCCTCAGCCTTGGAGTGCTTGCCTTGGGAGAAGGCCGATGCGGAAGCACCTACCATGCAGGGCTGATTAGGCATTACTCTGACCACTCTAACCCCCGCGTTGAGGCGGGATTCGATATAGCCTAAACGGATTCCAGCTGCTATGCTTATGACAAGATGCTCGGGGGTAAGATAGGGCTTAAGCTCCTCCAACACTGTTGGCATCTGCTGCGGCTTGACCGCCAGGATGAGCACCTGCGTAAAGCGCGCGACCTCGACATTGTCATCTGTCACCCTAACCCCAAGGCTCCTGGCGATGTATTCCCTACGTTCCTTTATGACCTCTCCTGCCAATATTTCCTCTTTAGAGCTTACTCCTGCGGAGATTATTCCCTTCATCAGAGCCTCTGCCATGTTTCCTGCGCCAATGAACCCTACCCTCATGAGTGTCCGCCTGCCAGGAACTCCCTGGCAAGGTGAGCTATCTCAAAGAGGGTATTTAAAAAAATGGAATGCGTCTTTTAGGCAGTGTCGAGATAGTGGAGCTGTAAATGTGAAAAATGCTGGACATCATCTCTTTATTCTTATTAGCTCTGGTTATAAAATCTAATGGCCCTTAGACTGCACTTTAGCAGTCCTTCTCTCACCACCTTCTGGCCTATTAAAGTCATCGCAGAGCCGTGAGTACGGCCCTCATGAAGTCAGGAAGATCCTTGGGATAGCGAGAGGTTATAAGATTGTCATCGACCACCACTGGTTCGTCCTTAAAGCGCGCCCCCGCGTTCATCACATCGTCCTTGATGGACATGAAGCAGGTCACCTTCTTCCCTTTCAAGACGTTCGCAGAAATGAGCACCGAGGGTCCATGGCATATGGCAGCCACTATCTTTCCTTCTCTAAACATACGACGTACCAACTCATTCACCGCGGCGTGGCGACGCAACCGATCTGGAGCAAAGCCTCCCGGGATTATGATAGCATCAAGATCATCCGCGCTGACTTCCTCTACATTTCTGTCTATCTGCACTTCATAACCATGCTTGCTTAGGTATGATTGTTTTCTCTTTGGGCCCAGTACGATGACCTCATGACCCTCCTCTTTCAAGCGATAAAAAGGATACCAAAGCTCAACATCCTCATAATCGTCCTCGGCTAGAATAGCCACGCGCTTCACATGCTCCATATTCATCTTGATAGAAAGGAAGTCAAAGTGTGATAACTATTTTATCATGAGAGATTCGCTGTGCCCGTTGCTTCGGGCGTCAGGATATGAAACGCCGTTAAATCTGGAGCCGTATTTTTTAGAGTTTTGCTTTAGATCTTTGATCTTGATTAATATCATGAAAAACCGTGAAGAGTTGATGAAATTGTCTTGCTTTTAAGACCAGCCAGCACATTGATTAAAGGTTTAAATATTGCTACAATATTGCCCCTCTAATGCTCCTAGATGATTACTTTCCGGTGGCCGTCTTTGCGCTGATAGCCATCTTGTTCCCTGCGCTCGCTTTCTGGGTCTCCAGGTTCTTCCGACCGAACCGCTATCTGCCCCAGAAACGTATGACATACGAGTGCGGTGAGCAACCTATCGGTCATGGACAAATTCAGTTCCATGTACAGTTCTATCTGTATGCTATTATTTTCGTGATTTTTGATATCGTGACCGTTTTCCTCATGATTTGGGCCTTGGCGTTCTCTGAGCTATCGGATGCGTCTCGCTGGTACATGGTCATATTCCTCGGGACCCTCTTGGTTGGGGTCACTTATGCACTGAAAAAGGAGAAGATACTATGGATTTGAGGTTAGCTCCCCATGCGGTCGCGATGACCTCAGCTGAATTCATGGCCTGGTCGACGGATTTGATGGAGCAGTTGATGAGGTACACCGGAGTCAAGAAGGCCGTGGATAAGATCACCGCTCCCATCTGGAGCTGGGCCATAAGGAATGCTACCGTGCCGCTGCACTTCGGCATTGCCTGCTGCGCCCTGGAGATGGCCGCCGCTTCAGGGCCGCGCTTCGATGCTGAGAGGCTGGGCATGATATATCGTTCCTCTCCGCGACAATGCGAAGTGCTTTTAGTCAATGGATGGATAACAGCCAAGCTCAGACCGGACCTGAGGAGGTTGTATGAGCAAATGGCCGAGCCCAGATGGGTAGTGGCCATGGGAGAGTGCGCCATATCAGGAGGTCCATGGTACGACTCCCATAATACAGTCCAAGGTGTTGACACCTTCATACCCGTTGATGTTTACATACCTGGCTGCCCTCCCAGGCCAGAAGCTATGATAGACGGTTTCATGAAATTGCACAAGCTGATCAACAAACAGATGAGGGGTACCTTCCTGGAAGGCTGAGGTGCTAAAATGAGGCAAAGGAGCGGATTGGCCCCAGGGGGCAAGACCGGAGAGATACTTGCACAGGAGATCTCGCAGAGATTTCCTCAAGGCGTAACTATCACCAAAGCCACGCGCAACCGTCTGTATGCGCAGGTAGATAAGGATGTGATCCTTAAACTGGCTACTTTTATGAAGGAAAATCAGGACTTCGAGCATGTTACCTGCGTCACGGGTGTGGATTGGCTGGCAGAGAACAAGATGCAGGTGGTTTACCACATAACCTCATACGCCAACAACGTCACGGCGGAATTGGTGGTTGACCTACCGCGGGATAAGCCTGAGATCGACTCTATCTCTTCCCTCTGGGGAGGCGCTAATTGGCATGAGCGTGAGACCTGGGACATGTTCGGCATTGTCTTCAAAGGCCATCCCAAGTTAGAGCGATTATTAAATCCCGAGGGCACCCAGGTCTTCCCATTCAGAAAGGATTTCGTTTCAGGAAGGAGGGTCTGAGATGGCCGAGATGTGGCTGAACATGGGTCCGCAGCACCCTATGACTCATGGGTTATGGAACCTTAGGGTCAAGGTAGATGGGGAGACCATGACCGAGGCTGAGCCAGTTATAGGGTACCTGCATCGAGGATGGGAAAAGCTCACCGAGAATAGGAGGTTCCCACAGATCATTCCCATGGCGGACAGACTCTGTTATGGTGCTTCCATGAGCTGGAGCCATCTTTATTGCCTAACCATGGAGAATCTCTTAGAGGTCGAGGTTCCAGAGCGCGCTAAATGGATACGCACCATCGTCTTGGAGGCGCAAAGGATAGGAAGCCACTTGATGTGGCTCGCGGCGTTGGGCACAGACCTTGGTTCTTACACTGTCTTTCTCTACGCCGTGAGAGAGAGGGAGCTATTCCTGGACCTCATGCAGAATCTTTGTGGCGCCAGAATGACGTATAATTATCCCCGCATCGGCGGCGTTCGCAACGACGTCCCCGCTAACTTTGAGCGCGATTTCACGCGGGTCCTCAACCACTTCGAGAAGCGCATTTGCGACCTCGAGGCTCTATGCGACCAGAGCACCGTGTTCCGCATGAGGATGGAGGACGTGGGATACTTAGATCCAGAAAAGGCCAAGAACCTAGGGGTCACGGGGCCAAACCTAAGGGGTAGCGGTGTGGATTATGATGTTCGCCGCGACGACCCCTATGAGATGTATGACCAGATTGAGTGGAACGTCTGCGTGGAGAAGGGATGCGATGCTTACGCGCGCTATCGTGTAAGGATGGATGAGATGCGCGAATCCTGCAATATCATCCGCCAATGCATAAAGAAAATGCCCAAAGGACCCATACGCGTCAAGCCTCCACGCTATGCTCCTAAAGGAAAGACAGCATGGGCCCATGTGGAGGATCCGCGTGGAGAAGGGTTCATGTACGTGATTGGCAACGGTGATGACCGACCTTATCGACTAAAAGTCAGGAGCCCCATCTTCGTGACCGTTTCAGCAGCGCCGGCGATGCTAATCGGATATAAGATCGCGGATGTGCCCGCCATTATGGGCTCGGTGGACATGTGCCTCGGGGAGACGGATAGGTGATTTGAATGGAAGCCAATGGCCTATATGAGTTCGTGTATGGTATTGCCCTGTGGCTGATGCAGGTTTTGGCCTGGCCCTTCAACAACCTCCTCGGATGGCATGGGTTCGCAGGGTGGCTGGTCTCTCCCGGAGTGGTGCATTTCTTGACCACGCTGCTGGCGGCGTTGATAGTCTTCATCGTAGGCTTCCTTATCTCCATCACCTTTATCTGGCAAGAAAGGAAGATGCTAGGGAGGTTGATGGATAGGAGGGGGACGCAAGTCGGTGTTTTGGGTCTTTTCCAGAATTTTGCTGATGGACTAAAGACTTTCATCAAGGAACACATCATCCCTGAGGAAGTGGATAAACAACTTTTCGACCTCGCTCCTGTTTTGTTAATAGCTATCTCCTGCCTTATGATCGGACTCATACCTCTCGGACCGGCTTTCTACATGGCCAATCTGCCTGCGGGACTGCTTCTGGTGTTTGCGGTATTCTCTTTAGCGCCATTCGCGATATTGATTGCAGGATGGGCTTCGAATAACAAATATACTGTAATTGGAGGTATGAGGGCGGCTGCCCAGCTAATAGCGTATGAAGTGCCGATTTTGCTGTCAGTGGCCTCGGTGGTGGTGCTAGCAGGGAGCCTTAACTTCTTCGATATAGTATCTGCTCAGCAGGCCACGATGTGGTATGTCATCCCCCTCTTCATCGGTTTCCTGGTCTTTTTCATATCCGCAATCGCAGAGGTAGAAAGGATACCTTTTGACCTTCCTGAAGCCGAAGCGGAGTTAGTCGAGGGATGGATGACGGAATATGGTGGCTTCCGTTGGGGCCTAATCATGTTGTCAGAGTATGTGAGAGGATTCGCCGCCAGCGGACTTATAGTCCTTCTATTCCTCGGAGGCTGGTCCGGTCCTAGCTTCCTATGGTCTGAGATTTGGACTGTTCTCAAGATGTTCCTGGTTTTCGGCCTGTTCATATGGATTCGAGGCGCACTTATGCGTATTACCACCAAGCAGATCCTGAGCATTGGTTGGACCAAACTCATGCCTCTGGCGCTGATTAACCTGGGCATTGCTATTGCCTTGAAGATAGGGGGTTGGTTCTGATGGCCGAGCCCAAGGCAACGAAGAAGAGACTAAAGCCAGTGGGGTTGTTGCTGCGACCCATGGCTGTGGTGGCGCGTGAGACTATCCGCACTACCATCAATAAGCCGAATACCATTCAGTATCCTTGGGAGCGCCTAATCATACCTGATGGATACCGCGGACGACCTGGCTTGGTTCTAGACAAGTGCATCGGATGCCATATGTGCGAGAAAATCTGCCCCACCACCTGCATTGAGATGGTGGAAATTGAGCTTCCAGGAAAGGGAAAGGTGGAAAGGCCGCAGGTCAATCTGGGCCGATGTATGATGTGTGGCTATTGCGCCGAGGTGTGCCCCAAGAACGCCATGCTTGTCACTCCTGAGTATGAATTGGCCGAGTATTCTCGCCAGGACCTTATTTACGATCCTTTCCGATTACAGTACGAGGATAGGCCAGGTCTTCATGTGGATGTGATCGAGGCCACTCCTTCCATGGTCAAGCAAGGTTTGTATGGGGTGGATAAGAAGACGGGCAAAGAAATCCGGGACTATCCCGAGGTCAATGATGCCAAATGCATAGGTTGCTCCAAGTGCGAGAAGGTGTGCCCCGCAGAAGCGGTGCAAATGTATGAGAAGGGCAAGACTGACAAGGGCAAGCCCATCAAGAGGCCGAAGTTTGACATTGAAAAGTGCGTGGGCTGCGAGCAATGCTTGGAGAATTGCCCCAAGGACGCTATCTCCATGAAGGAGGTGAGGTGATGACCGTAGATTGGGAACTGTTATTCTTCTTCATATTCGCTGGCTATACCATAGGATCGGCATTGTTAGTGGTCTTCGCCAAAGAAATCGTGAGGAACGTTACTTGGTTAGTCTTCACCTTCATCGGTGTAGCGATCCTCTTCATTTTCCTTGGAGCGGAATATATCGCTATCATTCAGATTTTAGTATACGTCGGTGCTGTTTGCGTATTGATATTGTTCGGAGTGATGCTTACCAAGCGTCGCTTGACAGGAGGTGGCCAGTGTGAATTCTGAACGCATCAGAACGGCTTCGGCCATTGTCTCTGTCACCGCGCTTACCTTTGTGATATTGGGCAGCTTGCTTACCATGAGTTGGGAAGGCGAGCCGATCCAGTTCACTAGTCAGAATCTGGGAGAAGCACTCTTCAGCTCCTATGGTCCTACTCTTATCATATTGGGGGTTCTCATGTTCGCGGCCATGTTGGGTGGTGTTTATATCGGCCAGGAGGAGAGGGAATGATCCCCCAAGAGTATTTCATGGTGGTGGCAGCGTTCCTCTTTGCCATCGGTGCTTTCGGGGTACTGACAAGAAAGAATGCCATCGTGGTGCTGATGTGCATCGAGCTTATGCTGAATGCCGCTAATATCAACTTCGTAACCCTTGCGGTCTATAATCAAGATATATCGGGTCAGGTTTTCGCGCTCTTCTCCATAGCCATAGCCGCAGCGGAGGCGGCCATTGGTTTGGCCATATTCCTGAACCTGCAGAAGACGCACGACACGATCGATCTGACTGAAATCCGAGCGCTGAGGTGGTAAGATGGCCTTCGTCGATTATACTTGGCTCATACCTCTGTTGCCGATAATTGGATTGCTTCTCGCCGCGGCCTTGGGAAAGAGGACCCCTGAGGGAGGCGGATACTTCGTAGTGGGAGCGGTTGCCGCTGCATGTGCCGTGGCCCTTCTCGTGGCCTATGAATTCTTCACTGGTGATGGCACGCCTGTGTATGCCTCTCGTGTGTGGATCGACCTAGGCACTATAGGCAGCACTCACTATCAATTCGAGTTCGGTTATTATGTCGACTACTTGACTGCACTGATGCTGATAATAGTAAGCATACTGTGCACATTGATCGTGATATATTCTCTCGGCTACATGCATGAGGAAGGGGAGAGGAAGAGACGGTATTACGTGGAAATTGCCTTGTTCATCACCGGCATGTTGGGCATGGTGATATCTTCCAACTACCTCACGGCCTTCATATTCTGGGAGATAATGGGCCTATGCTCCTATCTACTCATAGGGTTCTGGTATTACAAGCCTTCAGCGGCCCGAGCTGCCAAGAAAGCTTTCCTGGTCACCAGGATAGGAGACATCTCCTTCATGCTGGGCATAGTGGCATTATTCGGAGCTTATGGAACGCTGAATTTTCATGATCTTTTCAACCCCAGCTTCTTCGAGCATCATGAGATTGACAAGGGCCTATTGACCTTTGCCATGCTCTGCCTATTTGGCGCAGCGGTAGGGAAGAGCGCCCAGTTCCCCCTGCACGATTGGTTGCCTGATGCCATGGAAGGCCCGACTACGGTCTCAGCCTTGATTCATGCGGCTACCATGGTGAAGGCGGGTGTGTTTTTAGTAGCAAGGTCCTTCCCCCTCATGGTCCACACCGGTGACGTGTTCATTGTGGTCGCCGTAATTGGTGGCTTCACCGCCTTCTTTGCCGCCACACAGGCCTTGAACAACTTTAACATCAAGAGAGTTCTAGCCTATTCTACCCTCTCTCAATTGGGATACATGTTCCTAGCTTTAGGATGCGGCGGCTATGTCATTGCCAATGCCGGCGTGGACGAGCATTTGCTGGAGATGGGTAACACGGGTTACATGGCAGGCATCTTCCACCTCATGAATCATGCCTTCTTCAAGGCACTTCTCTTCCTTGGTGCCGGAGCGGTAATACATGCGGTGCACACAGAGGATATGAGAAAGATGGGGGGCTTGTCAAAGAAGCTTAAGATCACTTCCTTGGTCATGCTCATCGGTGCATTAGCCATATCCGGCATACCTCCCTTCAGCGGCTTCTGGTCCAAGGATCTGGTCCTAGAATCCACCATCATCGCCGCGGAGGTCAATCCATGGTTTTGGATATTATTCATCGGAGGCAGCATCACCGCCTTCATGACCGCTTTCTATATGTTCCGTCTGTGGTTCATGACCTTCAAGGGTGAGGAAGGCGAAAGCACCCATCACGCCCATGAGGCTCCACCAGTCATGATAGGACCGTTGCTGGTGCTCGCAGTGGCAGCCATTATCTCTGGTCTGTTCCTGCTCTTCCCAGGCGGAGGTCTGCCCTCAGTTATATTCACCGTCTCCCCCGAAGGGCATGCCATAGCTGGTGAAGATCTCGGCCTCGGATGGGTGGAGAAGCTCTTCACCGCCTGGCCTACATATTTGTCTTTAGCCTTAGCGGTATTAGGAATAGGAATCGCCTATCTAGCCTATGGCAAGAGAACACTCAGCCTCGCCTGGTTCAACTCCAGAGAGAATAAGAAAGTGTATGATTTACTACAGCGCCGCTATTATTTCCCGGAGATGTACGACGCCTTCGGAGAGAAGGTGATCTATGGCCTTGCACTGGTGATAGACTTCTTCGATCGTAAGGTGATTGACGGGGTGGTGAATTTCTTCGCCTGGTTAGCCGTTCAGGGCTCTCAGGGGTTAAGAAGAATCCAAACTGGAGTGGTACAGACTTATGTGGCCGTGGTGATAGCAGCGGTCTCTGTGCTACTGGTGATACTATACCTTATCGCAGGAGTGAGGTGATCTCATGAGCGAACTTTACGACATATTAAGCGGAATCAACGTCCTGACATTGTTGCTACTTGTTCCTCTCCTGGGGAGCGTGATCACCTTCCTATCTGGGAAAGGCCTTAAAGCTGCTCGCATTGTGCCTATCATATTCTCAGGCGTAACTTTAATCCTGGCCACATTGGTCTTGCTAGGATTCAATTTCGGAATGACGGGAATGAACGTCTTCCAATACGAAGAGCAGTACAATTGGATACAGAGCATTGGCATAACCTATCATCTCGGAGTCGATGGCATAGGCGTTCCTATGGTCTGGCTGACATCTTTGCTGTGCTTCCTGGCCATTTTATTCTCCTGGGATGTCAGCAACCGCACTAAGGAATACATGGGATTGATGCTAGTTCTAGAGGTAGGAGTGCTAGGTGTTTTCATGGCCCTCGACTACTTCCTCTTCTACATATTCTGGGAAGTGGTGCTCATCCCCATGTTCTTCCTCATAGCCATATGGGGAGGGCCGAGGAGAGAATATGCGGCCATAAAGTTCTTCATATACACCCATATAGCTTCGCTCGTCATGCTGTTGGCCATCTTCGCCATGTACTTCGTGGCGGGGGGGACCAGCTTTGATATGATCTTCATTCAGCAGGCAGGGGCAAGCTTCGGGCTTGACTTCCAGGTGATGGTATTCCTGGCCCTATTCTTCGGGTTTGGGGTCAAGATGCCCATTGTTCCCTTCCACACTTGGCTGCCGGATGCGCACGTAGAGGCGCCCACGGCAGGATCGGTGCTACTAGCAGGGCTACTGTTGAAGATGGGGTCATATGGTCTAGTGCGTGTGGCCATACCCACCTTGCCTCAAGGAGCTCAGGAGCTGCAGTGGCTGTTGATATTCATAGCAGTGTTATCGATACTCTACGGGGCATTCGCTTCTCTAGCCCAGAGAGACCTGAAGAAGATGGTTGCCTTCTCTTCCATAAGCCACATGGGAATGGTGCTTTTAGGATTCGCCACCTTCTCCGCGGTCGGCATAGCTGCAGGAGTGTTCCAGATGTTCGCCCATGGTCTTATCACGGCTGTCCTGTTCATGGTCTGCGGGGTGGTGCAGCATATCGCGGGTACGAGAGAGATACCCAAGTTAGGAGGGTTGGCACAGAAGATGCCTTGGTACGCCACTTTCGTGATGATCGGATTCATGGCTTCGCTGGGATTGCCAGGCCTAGTGGGGTTTGCGGCAGAGATGCCCATCTTCTTCTCCTACGCTAATCTAGGGGGCGAATTCAACTGGTTGATAGTGCTCCCCATAGCTTCTGTGGCTATCACGGCGGCTTATTATATCTGGGCCATGCAAAGGGTGCTATTCGGCCCCCTGACGGACAAGATAGATACACACCATTTGCACGATGTATCTTGGTATGAGGCGGCACCCTTGGCAGCGTTATGCGCCTTAATAATATTCTTTGGCCTGCAGCCTGGTTTCATATATGATTTCATAAGACCAGTGGCGGAGGCTCTTTCCGCCCTTTTGCCTTTAGGAGGCTGAGCTAGATGGCAGACTATACTGCAATACTACCCCTGGTAGCGCTGGCCGGTTTGGGGCTACTCGCTCCGGCGGTCCGCATATTGAGCAAGAGCGACAAGATTACAGCCATCTGGGCTTTGGCTGGTATCCTCATATCTGGCTTTTTCGTAGTGCAGTTCTACCTGAACCACGCGCCTGGAACGGCCATTGGTTATATCGGAGTAGTAGAGCTCAACTACTTCTCGGCTCTTTTCATGCTGCTGTTCCTTTCAGTGGCAGGCTACGTCGTACTAGCCTCACTACGCTTCGTGGACGGGGAGAAGCATACCGGAGAGTATTACGCATTAATAATGCTGGCAACGACGGGCATGATGATAGTGGCCATGTCCTTGGATCTGATAACGCTTTTTGTAGGCATTGAGCTCACCAGCTTATCATCTTACGCCCTGGTAGCATTCAGGAAGCAGAGCAAGCGGGGGGCCGAAGCTGCAACAAAGTATTTCATATTCGGGGCCGTGGCCTCAGGAATCTCTCTGTTCGGCATATCCCTGCTATATGGCATAAGCACACAATTCCTGTACCTTTTGACCCCAGGCACCAGCCCACTGACCTTTGAGAACATCGGAATTGCAGTTGCCGCCGCTGTGGGCACACCAGCCCAAGGGATGCTCTTCTTAGCTACCATCATGATTCTGGCTGGCTTCGGCTTCAAGATCGCCCTCGTGCCCTTCCACATGTGGGCACCAGACGTATATGAAGGCGCTCCTACCACCATCACGGCGATGCTGGCTGCTGGCAGCAAGAAGATGGGGTTCGTGGCCCTTTTCAAGGTGTTCCTGCTAGGACTCATCGCCACCAAGTCAGATTGGAGCCTTCTTATAGGCCTGATAGCCATCATAACCATGACCTTGGGGAATGTCATCGCCGTGAGCCAGACCAATATAAAGAGAATGCTGGCCTACTCATCTATCGCGCAAGCCGGGTATGTGCTCATCGCCTTGCCGATTGCTACGGTTAACGATCCCAACACTGCCGCTTACGGGCTGGGGGCAGGCATATTCCACATGCTAACCCACGCTTTCATGAAAGGTGGGGCTTTCATAATCGTGGCTACACTCAGCATGGCGGCTCTAGGTGAGAGCATCGCCGACTATAAAGGATTGGCCAAGAGGGCTCCGTTGATGGCCTTCGCCCTCATGCTCATGCTGTTCTCCCTTGCAGGGATCCCGCCACTGGCTGGTTTCGCCTCAAAGTTCGTTCTGTTCTCCAGCGCCATCGATGCCTGGCAGTTATCAGACGCTAACAATTGGATGATATGGTTGGCTATCGCAGGCATACTCAACTCCGCCCTATCACTCTACTATTATGCGAGAGTGGTTAAGTACATGTACGTGGAGAAAGGGCCCGACACCAAGCTCAAGATCTCCAAAGTTATGGCAGCGGCAGTGGGAATATGCTTCGTGGCGGTAGTGCTAATCGGCATATATCCCGACCCTTTCATCCAGGTCTGTCTCGATGCGGCCCATGCTTTCTTGGGTCTGTGAGCCTGGAGGAAACTTTTTCCCACCCTTCTATTTAAGAACGGATAGCTGGCCATTTATGGTAAAGGCTTTGCCAAGAATTAAGTAGCGCTGTTTGATTAGGTTGGTGATATCTTTGAGCTGGGACGCCCCAATTCGAAAGGAGATGGACCTCGTAGAGGAGGAGATACGCAGAGCGGTGGCTTCAGAGCAGGAACTGCTCACAGACATCTGCATGCATGTGATAGGGGCAGGGGGAAAGCGCATACGGCCAGGCTTAGCCATACTCTCCTACAAGGCAGTGGGAGGCGTCGATCCTAAGAAGATTGTGGGCATCGCTGCGGCCTTCGAGCTTATACATTCGGCTACCCTCATTCACGATGACATTAATGATCATGGAGAGACCCGAAGAGGCAGGATCGCTGCCTACAAAAAATTCGGAGTACAAAAGTCATTGATCGCTGGAGACTTCCTCTTCGTGCGCTCATTTCGACTCGGTGGGCAGTGGAGCCAGAAGGTCGTGGAGGCCATATCGGATGCCTGCACTGCTACTGCAGAAAGCGAGATTCTTCAGGATTCCTACGAAAATGATCCTAGCACTCCGTTAGAGACGTATTATAAAATAATCTCAGGAAAGACCGCCATGCCTATGTGGGCTGCCTCCCGTGTTGGAGCTATCTTGGGTGAGGGGACGGAAGACCAGGTAGAGGCCATGGGTAACTATGGGCTTGCCGTGGGCATGGCATTCCAGATTGTAGATGATATACTGGATGTGATTGGTGACGAAAGAGTATTGGGAAAGCCGCATGGTGCTGATTTCTATGATGGAAAGCCTACCTTACCACTTATGGAGGCTATGAAAGACGAGGAATTGGGTCAGCAGATAGTGGAGCTCTTCGTCAAAAAGAACAAGACACAAAAAGATGTGGAGAGAGCGCTGGAAATGGTCAAGAAGACTAAAGGGGTAGAGAGAGCTAGGAAAGCAGCAAGGGATTTTGCCGACCGAGCGCTTTGCTACCTGGACAATCTTGACGGCTCTCCCTACCGAAAGAGCATGTCGGAGCTGGTTGAGGCCGTCCTGGATAGAGAGGCCTAGTGATAGGATGCTGCCGAGCAAAGTCGAGGTCTTGGTGATAGGAGCAGGTCCGGCGGGAAGCACGGCTGCCGAGCACGCTGCACTGGCAGGCGCTGATGTACTATTATTAGACAAACGGCTGGTGATAGGGGAGCCAGTGCGTTGCGGGGAATTCATGCCGCATACGGATGAGATAAGAAGGATTTTTCCCCAAGCAGAGAACGTAGAGGATTTGCTGGCAATGCCTTCGTATCTGCATTCGCTAGAGACGGAAAGCATACGCATCTACTCGCCTAAGATGCGCTCTTATGAGATACCTTTTCATGGATACACCACTGACCGAGACCGCTTTGATCAATACCTCTGCCAGAAAGCTCGCAAAGCCGGAGCCAAGGTGTTGACGGGAGTGAGATGTTTTGGCGTGAAGGGAGACGTAGTTCATACAAACATGGGAGAGGTTCGAGCTAAGGTGATTATAGGAGCAGACGGTCCTCTGTCAGTGGTAGCCAAGTCCTTGGGAATGGAGCGCTCCTGGGACCTTTGCCCCGCAGCCTCTACTTTCGCCCAAGGCGATTTCGACCCTGTGCCAGAGATGTTCTTCGGGAATGTGGCTCCAGGTGGATATGCTTGGATTATCCCTAAGAAAGGCGGTGCCAATGTAGGGTTGGGGTATTCGAAGCGTTATGCCAAAGGAAACTTGAGCTATTATTGGAGTGAGTTCCTAAGACAAAGGCCAATGAAAATAGGAAGGCTTCACGGAAAAACAGTGCCGATGTCTGGGCCGATAAGCCAGACAGTAAAGGGGAACGCGCTTGTGGTGGGCGATGCAGCGGGTCAGGTGATGGCTGTCAATGGAGGGGGCATCCCCATAGCATTGATCTGCGGCAGGATAGCTGGCAAGGTGGCAGCGGCAAATGTGAAGGGAAAGATGGAGTTGATGGAGTATGAGAAAGAGTGGAGAAGGCAGGTAGGTGGCCCTTTGAAAACCGCTCTTAGAACGAAGCGCCTAGCTATGCTCATGTTCGGCTCATCCTGGAGATTAGAACAGTCCATGCGATTTCTAGGGTGCAAGGGCATGGGAAGGGCTATTCGCTGCCAGTCAGTCCCTTTTTGACAGACTTGATCGTATCCTGGAGCCGCAGATGGGACATTCTGAGCATGGATTTTCGAAGATCTTCCCACAACCTAAACAACGCCATCTCCACCTTCTGATGTTCTTAATTCCCTTCAGCCCGACGGGGCGATAGGGGATGCCTAGATATGCTGCTAGGTTCTGTAAGGAATAGTCGTCGGTGAGGAGGATGGCCTCAAGGTCAATAGCCAAGGCAAGTACTTCCACGTCGGTAGGTGAAAGTCGGCTGATGTCCCCCGTGCGCGAGGCTGCATCTTTGACCTTCTGCTTGCTGGAGACGCTGGGCTCTGATACTTCCAATAAATCACCCCAAAGCTCAGCCCTGCGGTCTCCATATCTCTCTAGCTCACGAATTACGCCAGGTGTAGTATGCACTTTTGTTTCGTAGGGCAGGTCCTGCATGGAAAATAATGCAGAAGTGTCGAGCACTAATCTCTCTTTATTTTCCACATCCATCTACAGCTTCAAAAGCCTGCATACATATATTGTGTTGCTTACAACTTGATACTTCTAACGATTTGCAGACGATTCCGCTTGGCTTTTATATGCGAAAGATAAGCCGCAGAATCATGGAAGATGCGATGGCGCATTATGGCCAATGGGCAGCTGTAGCCCTATTCGCCCTGGCATATGTGATATTCATCGCCTTCATACCATTTTATAAAAAAGTGGAGAACAGGCCCGCCAGTGTTTATGTCGCTTTCGTTGTGGCTTTCGCTTTCGAGATGTTTGGCATTCCGTTGAGCATGTACATCGTGGCTTGGTCCATAGGATACAGTCTTCCAGAAGGTATTCTTTGGGGCCATACCTTGGTGAAAGTGTTAGGTCAGCTGGGGACTTTCATTGGTTTCATACTTGGTGTGATCGGTGGCGCATTGGTCATCCTGGGATGGAAAGAGATATATGCTGAATATTGGGGAAAGAAGGAAGGAGAAAGAGGATTGGTGACTAAAGGCGTGTACCGCTTCATCCGCCATCCTCAGTATACTGGTTTCTTACTAATCACAATGGGAATGCTGATAGAATGGGCTACCATACCCTTGCTCGTGCTTTGGCCCATCCTAGCCTATATGTATTACAAACTGGCAAAAAAGGAAGAAGAGTGGATGGAAAAGGAGTTCGGTGAAGCGTATCGTCGCTATCGCTCCTTAACTCCTATGTTCATTCCCATTCCCTTTCATAAAAATGAGTGAGGTTTTAAAGCGATTTAAAGCGACAAAGAAACTCTATTCAAAAGAAATTAACCATATTGGAAATCATCAAGCGCGAGATGCCCTTGAAGAAATTCATTGATGGAAAGAAAAAGAGCGGAATAAAAATCAGGCTGAGTCTGAGCTTGGCCGAGACCGCTCTGGATGCCAGGAGATTAAGTACGTGTGACAACATGAGATAATTCGTGATTTGACCTTCAATCGTCGCTGTTTCCTATCTTTGTAATACTAGTAGAGACGAACAGATTCACCATGATGAAGCTTAATTTTCGTGCGATACCCCTGCATACCAGATGTGAATGTCTCGTTTCCTTTCAACATCTACAATATTGGACGCTTTGATGATGGGTGCTTTAGCTGCGATTGATTCACGTTGAAATATTCTTTCATTCTACTGCTTAAGAGATTAGTGACATACGATGCATGTTATCTTATCTGCTCAAAATTCAGCTTGGATAATGCCGAACTTAACTATCCTTTCACCAAACGAATTCAACTGGATGTTAAAGGCTAAATATATTAAATCGGTTGCACCACAAAATGCATCGTATAAAAGTGGATCAAGACGTGCTTGACTATATCAGGAGCACGAAGAAAGATTATAGAGTATCCACGGATTGCTCTGGTCCAGTAATATTACCCACGGATTTGAAACCTCCAAAGGATTCGGATTTGCGCATCAGGGTGGGAGAGAACACACTATACATCTCCATCGTTCAAGCTAGATACATCGATAGGGTATCTATGGACATGATGTATGATCCCAGCCGAAAACTAGGTTGCTATCTTTATGACGAATCTTATGATGGTGATGAATGAGAATGCGAGATCTCTTGAGCTAAATCCGCAGATCTCTTAGCCAATTGTATTATGTCCACCCTCTCCTCCTGAGCCGCTAGATCTTGTAGCTTGCACATCGTAACAGGGTGCTTCGGCACCATCCTGCATATCGATGGCTTCTTGACTGAGATCTCGTAGGTGCCGATTTGCTTGGCCATATTTTCGATCTCTATCTTATCTAGACCGATCAGCGGACGAAGAATAGGAAATCCTAGCCCAAAAGACTCTGCTCTTAAATTATAAAGAGTTTGGGATGCGACTTGCCCCAAGGACTCGCCTGTTACTACTGATTCGGCCCCTAGCTTGAGAGCCAGGTTCTTGGCCACATGAAGCATTGTGCGCTTGCACAATACACATATGTATGGTTTCTCACAGGCTAAGCTTAAACTCTCCAAAGAGGTATAGTGAGGAGCGACGAATAAAGGCATTTTTCTTCCACATACGATCTCCAGGCGCTCTCTGATCTGCATCACCTTTTCCAGCTCAGTCTCATCAGAGTAAGGCCGAGTGTCCATGTGCAACAGAACGACTTCCGCTCCCTGCTTTGCCATAGACCAGGCTGCCACTGGAGAATCAATTCCACCTGACAGGAGGCATACTGTTCTCAACGTAGACCGTCCCAGCCTGTTGAAGGATGTAAGATTAAAGCATTATTGGCGGAGCATAGGCTTTAATTATTAAACCTAAAGCTATCTGTCATCATCCCTGAACCTGGATAGGGAAGATAGTCTTCCTCTTCTTCCTCGGATTCAATGATGATATTGAAAAGCATGTTAACAATCTCGCGCATCTGTTTAAGTTCACTCTTCAGCTCGGCGATTTCTTTGGAAAGGTCCTCGTTGCTCTTTACCATCTTCCCGCCTCTTGTCAATTTCCCTTTTGCGATATAGATTTTCTCATGCCATTTCCATTAATAGCGAAGATTGAAGCTTTAAAACTCAACGTCTCCATAATCGTCCGCGATCTTACGGGTCTCTATGCGTTCGCAATTCACGCAATATAAGCCTTTATCCTTGCGGATCAGCGGTGCCCGGCATCTCCTACACAGAGCTTTCACTACTCCTAGGTGCGGCCCTGCTGTCGTTAGCTGAACAGAAGGCTTGACCTGGATGACTTTGGCCCTTATGATATCACTAGGGCGAATTTCCTTGCTAGCATCCTGAACGTAATCCGAGGATAGCTTGGAGATGTGAATGGTTGCAGAGGTCTCTCCCGCTATCTCCCTCTCTCTTCCCTCTATCGCCACAACATCGCAAATGACCATGCAGTTGCGTACATCTGTTACACTGCAGAATACCGTGTCACCTGGCTTGAGTTCTGCGACGGGATTGAAAGGCTTAACCCTGGCCACCTTTTCCTTATTATCCAATTCCAGTTCTCCTGCTATAGAGGCATATACTTTTCCTTCCTCCTCATAAGTGCCCTCTGCAGGAAGATATTCCTCCGCCTCCGCCACCTCCTCTCCAGGTAGAACAGATCTTTTAGCCATCATTTTATTCACCGCGTCTGGATGCGGAGCAACAACACACTGACATCCTTCCTTTCTCTCTTATGGAACGCGAAGGTATGAGGGATTCCTAATTTATACCTTTTTAGTATCCTAACCTCTGCCCCAGCCGACTGAATCATCCTTAAAAGGAATTCCTGGGTAATAGCATTATGCAATGAATATGCGACTTGCGCCACCTCCATAGCCTTATCGAGGAATGGTCGGTCAGCATGACGGTTCTGCGCGCCAAAGGGAGGGTTCATTACTACTGTATCAGTGTTTCCTTGGAAATTCTGAATATCTGACAGAATTAGCTCCACATTCACTCCCATCTTTTGCACGTTCAGTTTGGCCAATTCTAGGGCAGATGGATCCCTTTCCACCCCTTTCACGGATCTGGCCCCCAACAAGGCGGCGGCTATGGCTAGCATCCCTGTACCGCAGCCTAAATCGATCACGTTTTTATCGTAAATATCTCCTAAGGAGTAAGCAGTGAAGAGCATGTCCGCAGCAATGATAGCTGGCGTGTGGTACTGCTCTGAGGTAGGATTAGGTGCCTGGAAAGGCTGCACCGCTTCCAGCAGTATTTCCAGCTCCTTTTTCTTCATTTTTTGCCTCTTCTCCGAGATTTTCAATATCAGCTCATATGAAAAACTCTTCTAATATCTGATGCTTAGAACATTGCGATGAGAGGCGTGCACTGAGCTGCTTAGGGTACTTTTTTGGTGTCACATAAAATGTTATAGGCTGCGTTTTAGGTATTAGAAGTCAACAGCCATAGAAGAAGGCCAATCTGACGAATACTTGTGCTGACGTGAAAAAATTTCACTCGTTCCGATGCCGCCGAGGCAAGGAGGATGCTTCTAGCCAAGCAGGTCCCTAATTATTAAAGAAAATAAATTATATTATTTTTCATTTCTTTTACCTCATCGTAGCTTCCTGCAGCTTATTCTAGATTGCACTGATTCGCGGCTTTTATTGATTAATGCCAAGGTTAAGGAAATCGGCGCTAGTTAGTATGCCTACAATCTGACCTTTCTTGGAGACTAAGACCGCTTCCTCTCTTTGCAGATGGACCGATGCAAGTTCTATTGGTGTTTCCTCGGATAGGATGGGGAATGGATCGGTCATCACTTCCTCCACCTTAGTTTGCATGACCGCATCATAGGTCTTGCGATTGTTCCTAGTCTCCTCGATGGTATAGTCACGTATGCGATCGTCAGTGATACCTCCCACCACCTTGTCCCCGTCCATGACCGGCAACTGTGTGAATCGTCCCCTCATCATCTTATCCACGCATTCCGCCAGGGTCTGATCCGGCCTAACAGTTATCACTCCCCTCGTAGCCAAATCGCCTACGGTCAGCTGTGCCCCCATCTTCATCCCTTCAATTTTTCGCCGCCGCAGGGCCTCCTCGAAAGCAGCCAATATCTTTCGCACATTGCTATAAGAGGGATCTATGGAACCTCTTTCAATCTTGGCTATCAGAGATTGGCTTACTCCTGCCAAAGCAGCGAGTTCTCTCTGGGAAAGGTTTAGCCGCTTTCGCATCTGCCTTATCTTGTCCAGATCCGGCAGTTGAGGGATTAAGGTCATCCTCTGAGTCGTCAAGGGATTCGCCTAAGTTAAAATGACGGTAGCACATTAAAAAGAATTGCTAAGTCATGGAGAGGGTGGAGCATATAAATTTTTGATTAATAGCCTATGATAGATTGCCTTTCGAGGATATGATATTGAATAAAGCGCAAAGACAAAAGCATAAAAGCGAAAGCTGACTTCTAATACCTGTCTAATTAATCGTTGAATGTATACGAATTGTAATAATTCTCATACGATATGCATAATAAATTTACGATTTTAGAAAAAAAATATCTAAAAAGGAATCAAATGGATAGAAATGCTTATTAGGTGGATGATAGGATTGGCCTCAGTCTTGGCGACTTTGCAACCCGTAGCGGGATTGAGCTAAACGTGGCTCCTCCTCCAAGCAGTAACAAGATAATAGGAAGTCATGAAGGATATGTTGGAACCTGAAAACATTGCAAACATCCCTTCGCATATCGATGCTGAGCTCCTTGACAGTGTTGATGTCGAAAGATTTGGGGCATCCCGACCTCCAGGATTATCATACCAAATGGGTGGTTGTGGTATTGCTGGTTGCATCGACCTCACGGGGGGACGTATCTCTGGAGGAGTGATTGCCCGCATGTTGGAGACCATGGGGGAAAGGGAAAATGGTCTAGGAGCGGGATATGCCTGCTATGGCCTATTTCCAGAACACCGCGACGATTATTGCATGCAGTTCTTCTTCGATCATGAGACGGCCAAAGCAGAAGTGGAAGAGCTGTTGAAGGGCCTAGGGACTATCACCAAGGATGAGAAGGTCTTCACTCAAAGGGTGAAAAGCATGAAACCTCCTTTTCCCTTGGTATGGCGCTATTTCTTCCGCCCCAATAACAAATTGGAATGGAGAGGTAGGTCTGATCTCTCCAACGACGATTTCATTGTGCAGTTAGTGATGCACATAAATTCGGAGCTGGAAGGCGCCTTATGCGTGTCCAGCGGTAAGGATATGGCCGTGTTCAAAGGTAATGGATACTCATACGAGATATCCAAATTCTACGATTTGGATAGATATTCTGGCCAGATGTGGATATCCCATTCAAGGTTCCCGACCAATTCGCCTGCTTGGTGGGGTGGTGCACATCCCTTGAGCATTTTGGATTGGGCAGTATGCCACAACGGGGAGATCACTTCCTATGGAGTGAACCGCAAATTCGTGGAAATGGCTGGTTATCGCTGCTCGGTGCTCACCGATACGGAGGTTGTGACCTATATCTGGGATCTCTTGGTGCGCAAGCACCGTCTCCCTATAACCGCTGCCGCTTTCGCCATGGCCCCGTGGTATCACGATGATATCAATCGTTTGGATGCAGAGAGTGCTCGCCTCGCTAGATGGCTGAGGATAACATATAAGGAGGCGCTTCTGAACGGGCCTTTCTCCATCATTGTGGGCAAAAGACAACCAGAGGTCACAATGATCACCTTGGCAGATCGTAAGAAACTTAGACCGCTGCTCTGCGGCCTCTCCCCAGATAGAAAAGTTGCTTATGCAGCCAGCGAGGAATGCGCCGTTCGTGTTGTTTCACCAAATGCTGAGACTTGGACACCAAATGCAGGCAGTCCTATGGTCGCGATGGCAGGAAGAGGGGTTTTGCGGACTGGAAATGAACTCCCCTTTCAAGGAGGGGTATAAATGGCTCAAACCGAGGCAGTAAAACGAAGGATGGAATTGGAAGCGCCAGAGCGTTTTATGCCAGTAATAGATGCCTCCTTGTGCAAGCGGTGCAGGAAATGCGTGAATGAGTGTTCCTACCGCGCACTCGACTTTGTGGATGGAAACGTGAGACCTGCAGGGGGTTGCGTGGCTTGTGGACGTTGCATCAACGTTTGTCCTGCACACTGCATTGAGATACGTCAAATACCATCTCAGTTCCCTCCTCACGCCAATTTCAACGAGAGGGTCAGGAGGGCTATCATGTCACAGGCCTCCACGGGAGGGGTGCTTCTTACCTCGTGTGGCACGGACATAGCTTATCCAGTCATGTTCGATGAGATGGTGTTGGATGCGGCACAGGTAACGAACCCCGCCATAGATCCTTTGAGAGAGGTGGTAGAGACCAGGACCTATGTGGGAGGAAGAAAAGGTAGGTTGAGGGTAAACGAAAAAGGCCCCCCTTACTTAGACGAGGACCCAGGACCCATCATCGCCATGGATATGCCCATAATGATCGGCCATATCTCTCTAGGCTCAGTCTCCTACAACGCCCAAAAAGCCCTTTTCATGGCTGCCAAAGAATTGAATATCCTCGCCGGCTCGGGGGAAGGTGGACTTCACCGAGACTTCCTGCCTTATGCTAAGAATGTGGTTAGTGAAATAGCCTCGGGACGTTTTGGCGTTACCGGTGATTATTTAAAGAGCACTGCCGCGGTCGAGATCAAGATCGGACAGGGAGCAAAACCTGGCCATGGAGGGCATCTTCCCGGAGAGAAGGTCAGTGCCATGATCTCCCAGACAAGGATGATTCCTTTGGGAACAGACGCCATCTCTCCATATCCACATCATGACATCTATTCCATCGAGGATCTTCAGCAGTTGATCTCAGTGGTCAAGGAATCAGTGGAATATAAAGTTCCAGTGGGGGTTAAAATCGCAGCTGTCCACAACGTGGGAGCGATCGCCTCCGGAATCGTGAGGGCAGGAGCGGACTTCATCACTATCGATGGCTTCCGAGGAGGTACTGGCTCCACTCCTCGCATAATACGTGACCATGTCGGGCTGCCCATCGAGGTAGCCATCTCCGTTGTGGACCAACGCCTCACCAAAGAGGGGCTGCGCAATAGAGTGACAGTCTTTGCGGGCGGGAGCATCCGTTCTTCAGCAGATATGATTAAGGCCATTGCCCTTGGGGCCGATGCCGTGATGGTATGCACAGCGGCCCTGGTGGCCATGGGCTGCCGTGTCTGTCAACAATGCCATCGTGGGATGTGCTCCTGGGGGATCGCCACACAGAGAGAAGAGCTGGCCTCTAGATTAAATCCAGAAGTGGCTTCTGCACGTGTGGTTAGGCTATTCCGCTCCTGGAATGAGGAATTGAAGGAGATTTTGGGCGCGATGGGAATCGATTCGGTTGAGAGCTTGGTGGGGAATCGCGATAGATTGCGCTACTTCGGTCCTAATTCTAAAATAGCGGAGATAATGGGAGTTAAGCATGTAGGGGAGGGTTGGGGCTGATGGATGCGGATGCCTGGGATAGTATAACTCAGGGAAAGAGATTGGAGGTCAAGCCTGTTGTGGAGCGATTGGATGACAAGGTAATCATTCACGCTGATGCTAAGGACGATGCCGGAAAGCTGATGCATTATAAGACGCTCAATGAATTGATACGCCGGGAGATCGAGGCGGGCACCAAGCATATAATACTACAAGGAGTGATGGGACAGCGCTACATCGCCTCTACGGTCAAGAACAAAGATCTGTATATCGAGATTCATGGAACGCCTGGTAACAATCTCGGTGCCTTCTTGGACGGGGCGACTATAGAAGTATTCGGTAATGCGCAGGACATGACTGGCAATACGATGAATTCAGGCCGCATTATAATTCATGGCAATGCTTGGGACGTCACTGGTTTAGCAGCAAGAGGCGGGTCCATATTGATCAAGGGCCATACAGGATACCGTGTGGGCATACATATGAAAGAGTATCAGGGGATTCGACCTTGTATCGTAATAGGCGAGACCGCCAAGGATTACCTGGGAGAATATATGGCGGGAGGGGTGATAGTGGTCCTCAATTTTAGTGGTAAAGCCCACTCCCCTGTAGGCCAACAGATAGGCGCTGGCATCCATGGGGGCAAGATCTTCGTACGAGGGCGAGTAGAGGAGCATCAATTGGGGCCTGGAGCAAATTTAAGCTCTCTTAAGGAAGATGATATACCTGAGCTATTCTCATATATAGAACAGTTTGAGAAGGCATTCCACCTCGACGCCCCCAAGGATTGGGAGGAATACGTGAAGATAACGCCTACTTCCTCCAGACCATTTCACGGCCATTACGATCCCACTCCTATTTGATCATAGACCGGGGAAGCGCATCACGCTGTCGAGCACCAAGCGCAGGTCTAAATCCTTCAGCCCGAGAGGAATCAGTTCATGCTCGATGATCTCTTGCAGCGAGTTGCCATCAGAGGCGCGAAGGCGGATCATGATGCGCCTATGACCGCTTATCTGCAGCACCTCTAGCACACCAGGGATCTCCGAGAGATGATGCAATTCATTGACGCTAGCATCATCATCGAGGTTGGCGAAGATGATGGCATCGACCCCCATGCCTATTCGACCATAATCTACCAAGGTGACATATCCCATTATGATATTCTCGCGTTCAAGTCTAGAAATACGATCGCGAATCGTGGAAGGCGAACGGTGAAGACGCTGTGCCATCTCATTATGGGTCATTTTTCCTTCTGTCATTAACAACTTCAATATTTTTTTATTCATTTCATCGACGTTCATCCTTGACCGCTCTTGCATAATTTTGAATGCTATATCATTTTGTCGTATTCTCAACCAGAAATAAAAAGGCCTAGCGTATGCTCAAACAAATGAGAAGGAAGATCATAACCGTGACCTCATCCTGTTACTAGAGGATCTGGATACTTATTGTCTTTTTCAGGAAGGCGCAACCCTCACAAGGAATGTTGACCACACATTTCTCCCCACTAGAAAGTTTTCTTAGGGCACAGATTATAGCTTTGTCGAGAGGCCTGAAGGGATTAGAACGACCGTTGGCTTTCAGAAGTGCTGATTCTGACTCTGAGAGCTCCGAAGAGCAACCGCAACTACTTTCTACGAATTTAGAACATCTCGCTGCCTCATTTGGCGTGCAGAAATCGCATCTGGTTCCTACGAGGGACATGGGGCCGAAAAGATTAGCCAGTGGATCGAAGATGTATATGGAGTGCTCTTTGCCCAAGGAGATGTAGACCGCATGCGGATGACTTGGAACGATGTATTCCATGCGCGTCCCCCTCACCTTTTCTTCCCTGGCCACCTCCCAGAATTCGCGCAAGTGATTGTTCAACTGGTAAACCAGCTGATGATAATTCAGTTTCATAGCTTCTGCCAAGGACTGCTTCGTTACAGGGCCTTCCAATCCCTTTCGATACAGAGCTTTTAATATCTCTTTCCTAAGGGGATGGTTGACGATGTTGGAATAGGTCTCGGGATCTATGCAGCCTATCTCGATCACGCAGCCCTTGTTGGCCATGATTGATTGATGTAAAACTCTAATATTTAAGCATGTCATGAATTCTCTCTCACCTTCATCATGAGGGAACCGAGGTAATCACTAAACATAATCTGTTAAATTTTAATTTTAATTAATTAAAAAAACTAATTATTATTCTGATTGTAGAAAAATGATATCTCTTCATTTCTCTTCGCTCATGATTGTATGAATCTGTTCTATTCTCATTTTGCTTTAGGAAGATTAGGCATAGGTAGGCAGGATTCGACCAGCCGTAGGGATTAAAGAGTCAAAGTGTGAATAGTCCGACGATGCTCCATGAGAGAATTTGTACTCTATTCCCGCACTGGAAGGACTGATGGTAGATTTACCAGCCTATATCAAGGGGGAAGGTTGGATGTGGTTTTCCAATGCCTTCTCATGTCCCTCTACATCTCTTACGCGCTGCGACATGACGTTATATTCCATGCTATTCTCAACGGCCCCCCTGACCCGCCTAAGGAGTTGGTAGTGGAAGGATCGAGGCTTAAGAACGCACCCCCCGACGAAAGGTCATGGGAGGTGTTATTGCGAGGTGTACTTTCAGGCAAGCAGCATCCAGGGGTGGAGGTGCGTCGCAATAGCCTTCAATCACTGATAAGGGATAGAGAAGACGTTTTCGTGCTAGAGAAAGATGGTGAGGACATAAGGCAGGTCGAGTTAGGCCATGCCCCAATGTTCGTCATCGGGGATCAGATAGGCCTACCAAAGAAGGAAGAGGAATATGTCTTAAGGTATGGAAAAAGAGTGTCTTTAGGCCATAGGGAATATACGGCCGCGCAATGTGTTTGCATAATCAACTACATCTTAGATTTAAGAGAGGTTGGATTGTGATTCCTTCTCATTTCAATCCTGATGCATAATCTGGAGGTGATATCGTGGTTAGGCCGAGGAGGACTTTGATAATCGAATGCATTCCGCAGAATGAGGGCAAGGATGAGGGGTTGTTGCTGTACCATTTCTTGCGTATGCGCATGCCCCGCAGCGTCGATTATAAGGTGATGAGGGGCAAGAATGATCTTATGTCTTTTCTTGAGAAGGAGGGGAAGAGATATAGCCTCGTTCATTTCTCCTCTCATGGCCATAAAGAAGGCTATTTCTCACTTGCTAGGGGTTTCATGATACCTGAGGAATTTCCCCCAGGATGCTTCAAAGGCTCAGAAGTGACCTTCTCCTCCTGTGAGGTCGGCCGGGCGGGATTCATGGACGAACTGCAAACTCGCACGCAAATGAGTGTCGCCGTGGCGCCACTGAACAAAATCGAATACATCGATGCCGCCGCTTTCTTCGTGAATTACTATTATTTCCGATGCCACAAGCGCTACTCAGCCCGCAGTTCATATGCCAAAGCTATGAGTAGTCTTAAACAAAGTATCAAAGGAGGTTTTCGCTTCTTCGAGTGGCGCTGAGACTAATTAAATCGCATTTTCTTGCGTTCCGTTTGTTAACATTTTTCCTCCTCGCCCTCAATCATTACACAATGGTGAAAAATAGGCTAACTTTGACAATGTAAAAAAATCTGTCGAGGGATTGGAAACTCGCGATTCGAGACCTACCTTGAAGATTGCTGTCTTTACAGCTCTGACCTGAAACTGCATCTCAGTTAAATGCCGAAAAACAATTGAACGTTGGGAAGGGGCTGAATATTTACATTTCAAACATTAACCAACTACAATATTAGCCCTGATACGTGGGCGCAAATAGAATAAAAGATCTAGCTCAAGCTAGAACTGCTCATAACCGCTCTGACCGTATGCCTTGGACACCCGCCTCATTTGCGCCTCTTTCGGCTCCAGGTGAGAAGCATCACTGTGAGCCCCATAGCCATGAAAAAGAAAGCTATCAGATAGCCTTGAACAGTGGAGTCCATGGTAGGAAATCACTCTTCGATTTAAATTTGATGCGTTTCTTCATTTAAGAGCTTCCGGATTCAAGCATTTTAGCTCTTCGAGCACGAAAACGCCATCCTTCCTCACCAAAACATCATCGAAATACAACTCCCCCCCACCCCATTCTTTTGTTTGTATCAAAACCAAATCCCAATGGACGGCGGAGCGGTTTCCGTTGAAGGCTTCATCATAGGAATTTCCAGGGGTCAGATGGATGGAGCCGGCAATCTTCTCATCAAAAAGGGTGTCGAGCATAGGTCGGGTGATGTAAGGATTCAAGCCGATAGCGAACTCGCCGATGTAGCGAGCGCCCTCATCGGTGTCCAACACCGCATTCATAGAAGCGGTATCTGACGACCTAGCCTCCACTATCTTGCCTTCCTTGAAAGTGAACTCGACGTTTTCATACACTTTGCCCAGATACACAGAACGGGTGTTATAGCGAATAGTGCCGTTGACGGAGTCTTTGATGGGTGCCGTGTAAACCTCTCCATCGGGAATGTTCCTTTCCCCATCGCATTTAATCACGGGTATGCCTTTTATAGAGAAGCGCAGATCCGTGCCCTGGCCCACCAGCCTAACTTCATCAGTTTTTGACATGAGCTCTATCAAAGAGTCCATGGCTTTGGACATCTTATCATAGTCCAGGGTACAGGTATCGAAGAAGAAATCCTCAAAAGCCTCGGTGGACATTTGAGCCAGCTGTGCCATGGAAGGAGTGGGCCATCGGGTCACCACCCATTTTGTCTTAGGTACGCGATATTGTGTGTGTACAGGTTCCTGCCAATGTTTTAGAAATAGTTGCATTTTCTCCTTGGGGATGTCAGAATTCTCGGTGATGTTGGCCGCTCCCCTCATGCCGATATATGCCTGGGCTTTCTTCATCTTGAAAAGCTCCACCTCTCCAAGGAGCTTGAGATCCTCCTCCCTACCGCCCATTATCAGTTGCCTAATCAGGCGTGGAGACTTCTGAGAGACCAAAGGAATGCCGCCCGCGGCCCGTGTCCTTTTCACCATAGTCTCCAGCATCTCCACGGGTATATCGAAAGCCTCGATGTAGACCACCTCATCCCTCATCAGCTTTACTGAATGATTGATAAGGGTATCAGCAAATCTCACAAATCTCGGATCTTGCATACTTGCGCCATGCCTCGATAAGCCTTAATTCTTACCCTATTAAGCTGCGATGCAAGGCTCTCTTTGTCTACTATTTTTAGACCAGTGTAAATCTGCAGAAGCCCCGCCTTGATGATGCAGTTGATGTCAGAGCCACGTGGAATAGTGAGTGAACAGATTGTTGGAAGATTAATTAATATGACAATTCCAATCTTATCATTATAGCGATGACCAAAACCGTATTCTACCTCTTCGCGTCTGCTTACTCGAATGCAGACATCTATATTGAAGGAGGGCAAAAAGAAATATAAGAACGGCCCTCACCGAGTTAAACAAATTCATTTTATGAGATGAAGGAGGATGCGGACAAGGTTGCACTATTATTGCCTCTGCAAAAATAAGTCTGCATTTTTCTAAAGCCAAAGGAGCTTATTCCGAATTGATTTTAAAAAGCCATTATCTGGATAATATTATAAGTGGGCTCAGCCGGATTCGAACCGGCGACCTTCTGCGTGTGAGGCAAACGTCATAACCGCTAGACCATGAGCCCTGATGGTAGCGTGAAAAACGAGCATGTGATATTAATCTTTAATGGTAAGCTCGGATTTGATGGTAGGAGCAGTTGCCCTCAAGATTTGATATGCTCTTCTAAAACTTAGTGGAGAGTGAAAGTGACTATAAAGGATCTTATCTTATCCTTCGGTCACATGGCTCATCATAAGTAAGGCTCATGGCCTTCAGGCCCTCATAAAAAGTGAGTTTTTCCCTTTTCCTACTCGGTGATGACTTGTGTGGCTTTGAAAGTTCCCTCACTAAAGAGGAGAGAGAAATAGCCAGTCTTATGATTGGTGGAGCGCATCTTCACGGCTCGAATTCTCCTCTGAATGTCCGTCTCCCCCAGCTCATGGAGCTTGAGAGAAATAACCCCATCCGCCAAGTATCCCTCGTCGTATTTATTCTGGAACATCTGCTCCGGGGCTGTCTCGGATATCAGGAAGGAGGTTATGCCCAAGTTCCGTAGCCATTCGAACAAATAGAACAGCTCCGTGCGTCGATTTTCACCTAGCTGCGCTGCCATCTCCAATACGTCTAGGGAGTCGACGACTAAGATGTCATAGCCCAAGGAGTGCTTGAGGGACTCCGCATACATCTTGAAAACCTGAAGCCAAGTTCCCTTGGCGCTGAGCTGGGTTAGCGACTTCCTTATCAGCCCGAGGTCAAGGATGTGTACATACTCCTTGGCCTCCTCTTTATCCATGCCCATGGTATGCATTTGCTGTAGTAGGTTCTCCCTAGATTGCTCTAGGGTCATATACACGCTCTTTATCCTATTATTCAGGGCGTTATGGTAGATGATGCTGTAGCAAAGCGAGGACTTCATGGTCCCCGGAGTGCCAGTTATCAGCACCACCTGTCCCTTTGGTATGCCTCCCTGCAGCACCTCGTCAAAGTTCTGAATAAAGGTGCGAATGCGCTCGATGGGCAGGTTTTCCTCCTCCGCTCTCCTCTCATATACCCACAAAAGATAATATCCTTTTCTATCGGCGGTGCAGAATTTTGATTACCAGCTAATTGCCGCGATCTACCAGGGGAAGGGAGAACTTGAATTCTTTTCCGGTGTGATAGAAAGCATAGTAGCGAGTGTCGTTTTGCAACCCTCGCATCTTGACGCAGCGGAGCCATCGATGCACCTTGGCATCCTCGAATTCCTTCAACAACATCTCAATCACCCCATCAGCCAGATAGGTTTCTCCCTGGGCTGAGCATTCTAGCGCGTTCAGGGGCTTTTCTGCTATCACCATAACCGTGATGCCCAATGACTTGAACCAGTCGAATAGGTCCATCATATTGGTGCGGTCGAATTCAAACTGGGCCATGCTCTTGAACGACTCCAATGAGTCGAGGACGAAGAGATCGAACGGCATTTCCTGATAAACATTCTTGACATAGCGCATGAGTATCTCACGCCAATCTCCCTTCTCTCCTACCATAGCCTTTCTAAGATCCACCATATCCACCACAATCATCCTGTCCTGAACAGGGGCGCGGGGCATGCCCATGCGTTCCATTTGACGTATTAAAGATTCCCGTTTCTGCTCCAATGAGAAGTACATTCCCCTTCTACCGTCCTTCAGGGCGGCATTGTACATGATATAATAGGTTAGGGTGGATTTCATGCTGCCAGGTCCTCCACTTACAATTACCACATGCCCTAACGGTATGCCTCCACCCAATATCTGATCAAGCCTCTGGTCGTGTGTCGAAAATACCTTCATGTCGAGGTCGTTTGGGGAGCACTTCCCCCTTTCCACTTCCTGGGCTATTTGGCATATGGCTTTCTGCACTAAAATGGGGTCAGCACTCGATTCTCGTTCTGCCAGAATCTTAGTCTGGAATTCCTTTTCACCTTCCTCCTCCCCTACACCGACTGAGAGGCTAGAGGCGGCGTTGATCAGTCCCTGCAGTGTTCTCAGCCTCTCCATCCTCTCCTCGATCTCTCGATCCAGCATCTCCCTCTGTAGCCGGCGTTCCTCCGTGATTTTCGCCCAATAGCTTTCGCTCATCTCCTTTAGGCGCCTAGCTTCTTGGATTAGGCCTGCATGCTCCTGGCCTGCAAGATGTGACGTTAATTCCTCAATGCGCCGCGACATTTCCTCCAAGGCCGTCTCCTTCTCTTTCAGCAAGCGCTCTCGCTCGCGCACCACGGCATCCTCTTGCTCGAAGCGTCTTAGCGCCTCCTCCAATGCTTTGGTGTCATTCTCAAGCTGTTCTACGGATGCCAGGATCGCCTTTTCCCTCTCCTCCAATTCTTTGGCCTTGTTCTCCAGCGCCTTCTCCCACTCCTCCAAATTCCGACGTTTGAGTTGATTCTCGGGGGATTCCGGATAGGAGATCGAAGATGGGTAGTCCTTAGTTGAGCGCTCGACCGTCTGCTTCAGCGGTTGCTCTAGCGAAGTCACGCTGGCGATTGCTCGAGGTAGCTCCGGTGCCTGGGGATATGAGGCATCTTTTTGCAATGGTTCGCCACACCGAAAGCATTGGGTGTCCTTTGGCCTAACACCCGAACCGCAGCGAGGACATTCGAAGCGCTTTGCCATCTAAATCCTCACTCTGAGATTACTTTTGTCACCTGGAACTTTCCATTGCTAAACAATAGGGAATAATAAGAGGGGTCATGATTCGTCTCTCGCATTTTCACGCATCTAATTCGCCTCTGCGTCTCTACATCCCTCACCACCTGCATTTTCAAGGTGATTATCCCATCTGACAGATATCCTTCGTCAAATCGGCCATCCAGCAAGCGCTCCCCCGAGGCTTCTGATATGAGAAAGATGGTAGCTTCAAGGTCTCTCATCCATTCGAAGAGGTAGAAGAGATCAGTACGTCTATTGGCGATTTCCGCCATCGTCTCCAGGACATCCAGCGAGTCGATGGCCAAGATGTCGAACTTGAGGTTTTCTTTTAGGTTGGAGAGATACCCTTTGAAGACCTGCATCCATGAGCCTCCAGTCGATACCTCCCGCAGCTTCTTACGTATAATGCTGAGATCCAGCACATGCAGGCGATCCTTGACCTTGTCCGTCCTCATGCCCATCTTTTCCATTTGACGCAGCAGGGATTCTCGGGACTGCTCTAAGGTCACATACACCGCAGTCATACCGTTGTCTAGCACATTATGATACATGAGATAATATGTTATCGAGGACTTCATGGTCCCCGGCGTACCCGCTACCAATACTATATGGTTGCCCGGTATCCCACCTTCAAGAATCCGGTCGAAGCCCTCAATATAGGTCTTCAATCTCTTATCAACGTTCAAATCCAATCCTCCAATAAAGCCAGTCGGCAATACGCTTTGCGCGGAGAAAAAAATCAATGGCTGCCTACAAAAAGATATTGTCCTGAGTGCTCAATACGATAATCTTCAGGGTCCGCCTCGTATCACGATCTTCCGAACATAGGGTTTGCAGCGCTCAACTATCAGCTTGACTTGGGAATCGTCCAACGGCTTTAGGATACGAAGGTTGGGATCTATGGTATTGCGCGGCACGAAGTGCTGCAGCACATACTTTTTAGCGGTTCCGATATAAGCGGCCATGGCCTCATAGTCCTCCGGTTTTAAAAGAAGCGGTACCATGGTAGTGCGAAATTCGTAATCCACACCTGACTCCATTATAATGTCCACGGAGCGTTTTAATTTCGAAACATCCACCTTTACGTCTACTAGATGCTCATAGCGAGAGTCTAAGGGCGCCTTTATATCCATGGCTACGAAATCCAACAGGCCCGCCTGGATCAAATCCTGTAGCAAATCTGGATTCGAGCCGTTGGTGTCCAACTTGACGCCCAACCCGAGAGATCTCAAGGTGCGAATCAACTCAGTCAGGTCTTTGTGTATGGTTGGCTCCCCTCCCGTGACTACGACGCCATCCAAGAAATCCAGGTTCTCGCGAATGAATTCCTTCACCAATTCCAGAGGGACCTCCTCTAGCTTCTCTGGCTCCAGCACTAATTCCCTATTATGACAAAAAGGACAGCGGAAGTTGCAACCTGGAAGATATAACACAGCGGCGACTCGACCATCCCAATCGAGTAGGGAGGTGCGGTTGAAACCCGCAATTTTTAGCATCCTCAACTGCTAACATCTGCTTCCCTATAACCATAACTGCCGATTTTGCGCTTCTCTCCGATTGGGAAGATGCTACCTCGAGCATTTTGTATTCATTGCCATTTAATAGACCTTAATGAAAATTAGAAGCCTGCAAGGCAACAAGGAGATGAGCATTGCCAAGTCGAGGGTTAAAGAAAGTCAAGGGGTAAAGATAGTCATCCTTCCTTAGAACTACATTGGTTGTGCATTTGAGATGCTCATTGATACCATTGGGAATAAAGAGTAGATGTAGAGCATATGTTCGATTATAACCATTTCATAACACTGCTTAGGATGTAAAAGAAGAAGAGAGGTGGACGATTATTTCTGTGACTGATTATTGACGCTAAGCGATTGAGCTTTCAAGCGAACTTTTTTCAAGCGGTGAGACTGTCGGTGGTCCAGCAGGGGCGGATGAATGGAGAATTCACCTTTACCATCTCACAACTTCCAAGACAGGGAGGGTTCTTGGAATCCTAAGGTGGTGGCATTCTGCTGCAATTGGTGCGCCTATGCAGGAGCGGATTTAGCCGGAATGACGAGGAGACAATGCTCCACAAACGTGAGGATTGTGCGAGTGATGTGCTCCGGACGTGTTTCGCCTGGAATGATCCTGCGAGCCTTAATCTCAGGTGCGGATGGAGTCATGGTGCTGGGCTGCCATCCAGGTGACTGTCATTATCGAGGAGGTAATTTTCATGCCCAGAATAGAGTGACCATGGTCAAAGAGCTTTTAGCTCTGGCAGGAATCGAACCGTCGAGAGTGCTGCTACGCTGGGTTTCTGCCTCGGAAGGAGATCTCTTTGTTCAAACTGTCAACGATTTCGTGGCGAATTTACATCGATTAGGACCTTTGGGAGGGAGCGATGGATCTGCTGTCTAAACTGGAACAGAATGGTGCGAGAAAATGTGTGGCATGTGGTCGATGCACCTTCGCTTGTCCTGCATCGCAGATAGGGGGGGAGTTCTCTCCCCGCGGATTAGTAGAGAGGATGATATTGGAAGATAAGATTCCACCCGAGAAAGAGATTTGGCTCTGCATGACGTGCAAACAGTGCACACAAATATGCCAGTTCGGCGTGTCCTTCCATGAGTTGGTAAGAGAGGTTCGACCGACGCTTCTTACATCTCTACCCCCTGAAGAGAATCACGGTGGCATCCCTCGGGTCCTGGAAAGGCTTTCAGCTGTGCGCAAAATTAGGCCAAGCAGGCAGCGATGGATAACGTCCGGCATAGATATCGACCAAAGCTCAGATACCCTTTTTTATGTCGGATGCACACCGTACTTCGATGTCATATTCCGCTACCTTCGCCAGGACCTCTTGGAGATGCCTCGTTCCGCGATTAGATTGCTGAACGCCTGCGGTATCGCACCCCGAGTACTGATGCATGAGAGGTGCTGTGGCCATGACTCCTATTGGCTAGGGGATGTGGAAACCTTCCAGAGGCTGGCCTTTCTTAATGTCGAGGCCTTGGAAAGATCAGGAGTGAGGGAGATCTTGACTTTCTGCCCTGAGTGTATGATAACTTGGAAGCAACTTTATCCCAAGATGGTCGGGAAGCTGAGTTTTGATGTGAGATCTGTCACTGAGGTGGTGGCAAAGGCAATTGAAGAAGGAATTCTCAGACTTGAGCGCAACGAGGAGGTGTACACTTTTCAGGACCCTTGCCGACTGGGTAGGCATTCAGGCGTGTATGAACCTCCCCGCCAGCTTATCCGCAGCATCGGAAGGCTGGTGGAGATGCCTCGTTCCAGGGAGATGGCCGCTTGTTGCGGCAACTCGTCCTTTGTGAATTGCAATGCGATGACTAGACAGTGGCAGTTGCAGAGGGGTAAGGAAGCGCTGGCTTCAGGGGCGGATAGGCTCCTTACAGCTTGTCCTAAATGCCTTATTCATCTGACCTGTGGTCTCGCTGAGGGATGGGTGTCGATGGAGAGAAGAAGTATAAGGATAGACGATCTCTATGTTATTGCTGCTTCCAGATTAAGCAAGAAGGCTTAATCCACGCTTTTTAGAGTCAAGATTTCAATCAAACCGGCATATGGGAATGGATAGGATAACGCTAAAAAGAAATTTGCAGCATAGGAAGGGGTTTCGACCATCCTCAGAATTCAAGTAGACCCGCTAATCCTCCTCTTCCAGCTTTATCATCTGTTTCTTGGCCTTGATATGGCCTCCTGGGCCTCCGCGCTCATCGATCGCTTTCTGCAAGCATTCCTCCTTTTCGCATATGAAGGCGGCAAAAGCGAACTGCTTTGCCTGCTGGCCGCAGAATTGGCATTTCTCCGTCTCTATCCAATCTGTCATGCTCGACTGATGATATCATCTGTGATATGATATTTGTGGGAGAAACTTTTCGTAAGTTTCGGGCTGAGAGTTCATAACTAATCCAAAACTGGGAGTGAAAATCATCACGCAGAATCTTCGCCGAATATGATCCTTCAGGTTTAGCGTTCTTGTATCAATAAGCAGGAAATTGACATGCAAAATGACATAAGCCCCAGACAAGATGAAAGGTCGTGAAAAAGTCTTCATATGATACAGCTTTAGAAAGGGAATTACATGATTCATTATCTCACATAAACTTACGTAAGTGCCATCAATGTGGCCATTGCACGGGTGTATGCCCTTCCGCACGGTATGGTGGCATTAGACCACGGGAGATCATGGAACGGGCTTCCAAAGGGACCATGGACCTTAGGTTAGAGCAAGATATCTGGAAATGCCTGATGTGCAACTCCTGCTCAGAGCGTTGTCAGGTCGGTGCTGACCCCGCACATGTAATCACTTTACTGCGGAACGCAGCTGCCATTCGTGGCAATAGGCCTCCACATTTTGAGGAGGAAATGAAGCTATTTGTAAAGACCGGGATGTCCTTTCCTCGGACGGGGTTGACTAAAAAGCTGAGAAGCGAGTTCTCTCTACCCGAGCTGGAGGTGGATGAGAAGGTGATGGAAGAACTCAAGATCCTTCTCTCTTTAAGCAGATTAGGGAGGTTCTGATTTTGCCTTCCTACTTTCTATATGCTGGATGCCTTATATCCTCAAGACTTCCCTTCCTCGAGGCATCCTCAAGGTTCGTCCTTGATCGAATGGGAATCGATTATCTATCTTTTCCCAGAGCTACCTGCTGCGTAGAGCCAATTGGCCTACGCTCACTCGGTTATGATGCTTGGCTGATGTTTGTTGGCAGGATGCTCTCAATCGCCTCGACTGAAAGGAGGGATGTCATCTCCCTGTGCAACGGATGCTTCCTTTCATTCAAGGAGGCAATCCATCACCTAGAGCGAAAAGACGTCAGAGAGAGGATAAATAGAAATTTGGCGCAAATCGGACTGGAGTATCGGGGAGGGGTAGAAGTGAAGCATATCGCAGAGGTCTTAAAGGACCAGGGGGAGTCTGCTATCAATGCTTTGGTCAAAAGGCCTCTGAAGGAGTTGAGACTCGCTTGCCATCCCGGATGCCATTTGGTACGGCCTAGTAAATTGCTGCGTGTAGAGTCCTACTTTTCTCCTATGCTCCTAGGTAAATTCGCTGAGTGGATTGGAGCTCAAGTGGTCTATAATGAGCTTTGGCCTCGCTGTTGTGGAGGTGGCCTAGCTGGAATAGAGGATCGTATCTCTGAAGCCATTTTACGCGAGAATACAGAGCTTTTCAAGGCTTCAGGGGCCAACTGCATATTAACGCCTTGCCCCTTCTGCTTCCTGCAATTTGACCTGCGGCAGAAGCAGGGAATCCCTGTTCTTTTTCTGCCCGAAATGATCGCACTGGCCTTCGGGGCCTCAGCTGAGCAGATAGGGTTGAGGTATCATCGCACCAAGCTGGATTTCTAATCAGGCCTGCTGTTGTTGCGGCGGCTTGACCGAGGTTACCTCAAGATTGAAATGCATAGCCCTAGCTGAATGCGTTATCCACCCCAATGAAAGTATGTCAGCGTGCTTAGCATAGTGCGGCGCGGTCTCAGGGGATAGGCCTCCGGACACCTCCACCAAGGCCTTCTCGTTGAGCCTTTTCACGGCCAAATAAGCCACTTCTACCTGTTCAGGGCGCATATTATCCAGCATGATTATGTCTGCCCCTGCTTTGGCCGCTTCCACCGCCTGCTCTACCGTCTCTACCTCTACCTCCACTTTCTTGCTAAAGGATACGCTCTTGGACTTGGAGATGGCCTGAGTTATGGAACCGACCACACGCAGATGGTTGTCCTTTATGAGTATGGCATCATCTAAACGGAAGCGATGCGGATCCCCTCCGCCCATGGCCACAGCCTTCTTCTCATAATAACGGAAACCGGGTGTGGTCTTCCTGGTCGCAGCTATCTTTATGTGGGGATTGTATTTGCGACATTCCCGCAAAATGTTGTTCGTAGCTGTGGCCACGCCGCTCATCCTCATCAGGAAATTGAGCGCAAGGCGCTCTGCCAGCAGGATTTTCTTTAGCGGCCCCTCCACCACCAACACGTCCTCACCCTTGGCCACCCTCTCCCCATCCCGCGCCATGGGGAAGGTATTCACCCCAACTTCCCTGAAGACCTCGATGGCCTCTTCCAGGCCTGCCAGGAGGCAATCCTCATTGGCCTTGATGCGGGCAGAACCAATCTCATCCCCGATAAGGGTCTCGCTGGTAATGTCCCCGAACCCTATATCTTCCTCGAGGTACTCGCTGATCCTGCTCATTAGGTTGAAAATAAGGTACGGTGAATATAAACATACTCATCCTCAGGAGGGGTGGAAGTTAGATCTCGATCACTTGGTCTGTCTTGGGGAGGATGACGTTGAACTCCTTCTCCAGCTCCTTGGCTAGGAGTTGGGGCTGGTCCGAGTGCATCAATATCACGTTCTCTGGCTCGCATCCACGAATGAACCTTAAGAGCTGCTCATGATCGGCGTGCGCGGAGAGGTCGAACTGTTCCACCTGGCACTTGACCTTTATCCTCCTTGTCTCGACTGGCCCTAATATCTCCTCAGGGCTCCGGTTGCGCGACTCTTCTGTCAGGACCTCTATCTCGCCGGTTTCCTTCAGTAGCCTACCATTCGACTCAGGAACCTGATATCCAGTCATGAGGACGGCAGTTTTGGTATCGTTCTGGAAAGCCTCTATATACTCTAGCACTGGCCCGCCGTCCAGCATGCCTCCGGTGGTGACTATGACGTCCGCATCCTTCTTGACCTTCCTTCGATCGGATGAGACACGAACGGCGCGGAAGCGGTTGAACGCTTTCTTGAAATCTTTGACGTTCAGATGAGCTGCGGCATCAAGGTAGATGCGATTGACATGCTTGCCCATCCCATCTACCCACATGTTAAGCTTCAGGTCCTTGAGGAGGAGCATGACCTCTTGCGTACGGCCTACGGCAAAGCAGGGTATGATAGCCTTCCCACCATTATCCACTACTTCTTTGACCTTCTCGATGAAACGGTGCTCTTCCTTGAGTCGTGAATTGAGATGGTTGCGACCTGCATAGGTTGCCTCAATGAATAGGTTGTCGCACTTAACTGGATTTGCTCCCTTGACGAGGCGTGTAGATATGGTATGGAGATCTCCCGTGAACAAGGATGTCCTGACCCCATTAATCTCGAACATAGCTGCACCTGGGATGTGCCCAGCCCGGTGTAGTTTAACCTCGAACCCTCCCCAATCCAGGGATTGACCGAAGTCCTCAAGGATAAACCTGGACATGGCTAAACGGATGTCCTCAGGCTCGAAAGGACGCCTATACCCTTCCATATCAGCGATCTTTATGGTGTCCTGCCAGAGTAGCTGGGCTACCTCTTGGGAGGTGTTGGTCGAGAGTATTCTAGTCTCTGGATTCTCCCGGCATAGCCAAGGGATCATACCGCAATGATCGAGGTGGCTATGGGTTAAGAGGACATGATCTATATGGTGAGGAGGAGGTAATGGTGGCGTTGGCGCTTCCTTGGGCCGCAACTTCAGCCCATATTCTATTAGGGCGCTGGCTCCTCCTTCCTCGATGTATGCCCCTATCTTTCCAACCTCTTCTGCCCCTCCAAGGAATCTGAATCTCATCTCAATCCGTCCCGAACAATTCTATTCGCCTACTATCTGAATGACCACTTTTCTTTCTCTCCCATTAGTATCCAGTTCCATGAGCACCACCTGCTGCCAAGTCCCCAGGTCCAATTTTCCTTCCTGAAACGGCAGGGTGACAGAGGGACCTAGGAACGAGGCTCGGAGATGGGAGTGGCCATTCCTATCATTCCAAGTTTTGTGATGCTCATAATCTATCTCCTTAGGGAGTATGCGCTGAAGAGCATCCTTCATATCCTTCTCCAGGCCAGGTTCATGCTCCATGGTGAAAATGGCGGCTGTAGAGTGCATGACGAAGGCGCAGGCCAGACCTTCTTTCAAACCCGATGCCTGCACAGCGTTTTTGATCTCTCCCGTGATGTCTTTAATGTCTCCCTCATGCTGGGTGCGCAGATGCAAGATCTTACGGAAGACTGCCATGCTATTCTAGTTGGCTAATTTACAACATCTATATGCCATTATCGGTGCGGGGAGCATTATAGTGATATATGGCCCTTCGGAAAGTGTTTTATATCGAGCGAGAGTGCCAACGATATGCCAGAGAGGTTTGGAATGGAGGAGTGGAAATTAACAGAATTGTTCGGAGCCTCTCCCTTTTAGTGAGAAAAGTTTTAATTAATTAATTGTTAAATCAAATAACCAGAATCAAATGCCCGTGAATGAATACGCGCTTGGAAGATTTTCTAGAGGAGGAGTCCGTTCAGATCCAGAAAAGGTGTGGCTCCAATCGAGTTACAGAGTAATGCTGATCAAAGAAGGGATAGAGAAAGCAGGAAGCATTAACAAACTAGGTAGGGAGCTGGGGTATCGCTCCCGCGTGCATCCTGGGTGGTCCATAAGACAAATATTGTTGGGATACCAACCTTTCCCCTTGGAGAGGTTGAAGAAGCTGGCTCAGTTCCTAGGCACTCCTATGTCGGAGATAATGGAACACCAAGCAAGGCCAGGGTCTGTTACCGTGGAGAGCACTCGCGACGCCTTGATACAGCATGGCTTATTTTGTTATTTCCCTCGTTGACTTCGGCCAGGGGTATTTTCCATGTAGAGTTTTCTGCCAAACTCATCCTAATTTCCATCTTGGATAATATCGATTTCCTCCCAATGGAATCAAGTTGCCACTTCAATATCAGTCTAAAAAAATAAAATGAAAGTTTTCATGCGCATGCGGAGATTCTACCAGCATAAGCGTGTCCCGCGATATGCCATTAGCTTAAGGTAAAGGTCGCCCTCGTTATACACTTCCAAGTCGGGGCCGACAAGTAGATCTATTCGATGAAGAAAGGAAAGGCCAGGAATAGCGCTCACGTTAAAACGGATATGGCGTATGAACATTTCTTGGCATGAGGCTGCCTCCCAGCTAAAGGGAAAGTCATTTATATTGACTGATTCATAATCACTTTGTCGGACAGTCGTCCGACTGAAGGGATGGGGTTGCGATTCGGCAGGAGCAAGAAGGAAGAGCGGACAACTTATTCCCTGCTTAGGAGCGGTGTCTATCGTCTCCATGATGTGGAGGACGAGGAGATCGAGAGGATCCGCGGGGCTAAGGTAGCATATAGCTTCTGGAGTGCAGCAAAGTACACCTTCATATTGACTGTGCTTTTATGGTGGCTGCCTGTTTTTGGGCAAATGATTGCTGGATATGTAGGAGGAAGAAGAGCCGGCACCCCCGGAAGAGCCATCGTAGCAGCTCTCATGCCTCTTGTTTTCATCTTCGTCATCTCCTATGCATTCGATTCTGGACTAATCCCAAGCCAGATAGATGGCATCGTCATAGATCCTGAAGCTTTGATTAATGGTGCAGGCCAGAACATACCCTTCGTAGGGCCATATCTGGCCTTCGCTACCATGTATATCAAATCCTGGATGGGAGCAGTGCAGTCAATCACCTTACTCAAGGTGGATAATTACATCGTGACCATCGCCTTCGCCTACATTGGCGGAATAATCGCCGACCAGACAAGAAGAGAGATGGAGTTCATAGCCATGCACAGCGGTCATGAGACCAACATAGTCGTGGGGCGAGAGGCACCGTTGGACCAAGCTCCCCCCAGAGCTAGAACTCTCAGATACACTTCTCCCTCTCGCCGTGTGGAGCAGGTCCCTAGCTTTGAAGACCTTAGCCCTTTGGAGGGCAGCGCCTCTTTCGAGGATGAGGCGGAGGTTCCAGTCCGAATCAGCAAAAAACGAATTGGTAATGATGGTCGATTAGAGAAGAAAGATGTCAAGAAGAACATCAGGCTTATGAAAAAGGCTCAACAAGAGGTAGAGCGAAAAGCCAAACCCGCATCCAAGGGTCATATGAGTGGTTTGGTGGAAAGAGCGAGTAAAAAGTCTCCGAAGGTGAAATCTGCGGAGCAGGAATCTCCCGGTGGATGGGAGTACATTTAAGGCTAACAACACGGGCTCCGAGCTCGAAGGTATTAAATATGACCATTTTTTACTCGGCCTAGGCGCTTTACGATGAAATACTGTCCCTCATGCAGATCATTGATGATACCCGATAGGAAAAGTGATAAGTTCGTGTGCAAGAAGTGCAATTGCAAAGCGGACATGGAAAAAGATATTTGTAAGACTGTCAAGGTCTCAGAAGTGCGTCAGAAGGAGATGGCCGTAATCGATGGAAACGCGCCTACCCTCCCTAAGACCGCAGTCGAATGCCCCAAATGCGGTCATAACGAGGCCTATTGGGTGCTTAGGCAGACGCGCGCCGCCGATGAGCCTGAGACCAAGATATATCGTTGTGTGAAGTGCTCCTCCTCTTGGCGCGAATATTAGGTCCAGAGTTTACGGTTCAGATAATATTTATTAAACCCGTAGCGATTATCCAACGAAGGGGATTCTTTGTTTCAAGCCAAGGTTAAATCTGAGACGCTCAAGGGCATCGTCGATGTGGTCTCTACCCTAGTGGACGAAGCTAAGTTCAAAGTAGATGCCAAAGGTGTAGCCCTTAAAGCCGTAGATCCTGCTCATGTGGCAATGGTTGATTTGAAGATCGAAAAAAGCGCCTTCGACGAATATGCCGCCAATGATACGGAGCTCGGCATAGACTTGGACAAGATCAAAGAGGTTTTGCGGCTGTCCCGTAGTGGAGATGTGATCACGCTAGAGCAAGACGAAGATAAGAATAGATTGGTGATTAATGTTGGTAATGTGACGAGGCGCATGAATCTGGTCGATACCACGGGTATGTCTGATCCTAAGGTTCCGAACCTCAGCCTTCCCGCCAAAGTGGCAGTGGCGGCAGAAGAGCTGCAGAAAGGCATCAAGGCCGCGGAGAGCATATCCGACCATATCGCCTTGATGGCAAAGTCTGACGGCTTTGAAATGGTCTCTGAGGGGGATACTGATTCGGTTTCATTGAAGCTCTCAAAGGATCAATTGGTCTCGTTGGAATGCAAGGAAAGCGTAAGGTCTCTTTTCCCATTGGATTACTTCTCCAATATGGTCAGGGCCATCCCCGCGGGAACGATTGTGACCATGAGTTTGGGGAATGATTACCCCGTCAAGCTGGAGTTTGCTATAGCTGATGGAAAGGGCACTGTAAATTATCTATTGGCTCCACGAATAGAATCGGATTGAGGTCATATCCTCAATTCCTCTATTATCCTCTTCTCTTCCTTGGGGACTTGCACCACTATTGTAATCTTATCACGAATTGACGTTTTAGCGATTTTGTCTCTCAATAGCTCATCGATTTGGAATATACCGGCGGAATTGTTCATGCATATCTCCACCTTTATCGGTCTCTCCTCCCCTTTGGTGATCCTCACCTTGTCTATGGCCAGGGCGGATACTGAGTGGATGTTCACGCTTCCCGTTTTGAATGGTATACGAGCCCTGCCCTTCTCCATATCCAAGGCATCGGCAACTCGCACTACACTGGCCTCTAGGGTTAGGGGTTCGAGGTCGCTGCGATGCGTAATCATGGCGTGCAGTACCTCTACCAAAATAGCAGTCATGTCCGGCTCCTCATATATGCCAGCTAAAATCCGTCGCACCACACCGGGCGCCAGAGCGACGGAGAACTCTTCATGGTTATCACGGTGCACCGCGTGACCTATATCATGCAGGGCCGAGGCGAGAAGCACGACCACTTCTGCGTCCTCATTCTTCATGGCATAGCTCTTGACTATGTCTGGTACTTCCCCAGCATCAATGAGGAGACGAAGCATCTTCAGGGCTGAACGGGCCACTATGCGTACATGCATCGGGCCATGATCGTTATAGCCTAAACGATCTATGGCTGTGACGTTACTCGCCCTCCAGTAGGTCCTGAGCTCCGCATCATTGTTGATGCGCTCAAGAATCTGGGAGAGCTTCGCATTGCCATGCAGAGGCACCTCTAAAGCAATCACCATAATCACATGCAGCCCTGAACGACCATAAAAGGCCATCGTCGGGAGAGTAAGGACTAGAAATCATTCAATCCAATCTTCTCCAATAACCCACTAATATCATTAACATGAAGAGAGCTAAGATCAGGCCTAACAGATGAGACGTCAAACCACCATCAGCAATGCCTATGGCCGTATCCCGTGGACTTGCTTCATGGACCTCAGAAGAGGTCCGATCAATTTCCCCTGGTAAAGTTCCCCTATCTCGCAGACGGTCGGAACCCGCTGACGTATCATTCTCATCTGGTCCATTTTGGCAAATTTTATC